>NZ_JASJVE010000013.1:0-188134 GCF_036346185.1 Pseudomonas sp. 10C3
AAGGTCTTCGCCAATCCTGAGCTGCTCAATGCCATGCGTTGCCGCGCCATGGCCGCTCCGTTCAATTGGCATAAGGCGATAGAACCCTATGCCGAACTCTATGTGGAACTGCTGGCGGCTGAGCGTGCAGCGCGTCGGAGCTAAACGGGGCGGACCGCCATGACCCTCCTGGACCCTGGCGGTCGGCACGTGACTACGTTATAGCCGCTCCCAATTTACCGTGAGGTGGGTTTCATCATCACTGTAGTGGTAGTGAGAGTTGCCTTTATAAGCTGCATTAAGTGCATGACCTATACGGCTGGCAAGGTGGATGCCTGTGGTAGTCACTTCGAGCGTATCATCCACTTCAACCACTTTAATGATTCTTTCCTGAGCGTGTTCGGCTTTCTCCACCTCCTCCGTGTGGTGGATCAGGTTCAAAATCTCCTCTTGGTGGTCGTGCAAAAATTTTCCAGAGAGCTTCAACGTGCCAGCGGGCCTGTCGTCTGCAATGCGCCGACACGCAGGGCAAACAGTCTCTTCTGCATCCCCGACGATAGTGCTTTCCGGGATATGCCACGTCCAGTTGCCTTCCTGATAGAGTGCGCCGCACTGTGGGCAGAGCGCCGTGCCGCTGACATGTTCCATCCGGTAGGGATCATGGGTGCCTTCTTTGAAAATTTTGTTCTTCTGACTCTGCTGATACTTGTCCATCGTCTTGCCCCCCGAGAGTGAGCTATTGCTGCATACGAGCTTCAATGTGCCTCCGTTCTACCCTTGGGCATCTTGATATTTGTCAAACCTGACGCGGACAGGCTGCACCCTCCTCCACTTCAATCTTTTCCGCACTTTTTTCAAGGCTGTTATCCCCTGAAAATATCGAAAGGCTCGATTCTGAGGACCTTGCGTATCCCCACATAACTGGAAACTCCGGCGATCAATAGCACCATGCCGAACGCAAGCCCCAGGTTCCAGAAGGTGATGATGGCCGCATAGTTCGGCACATTGGATCGTGCGATAGAAATCATTAACGTGACCAGGCCAATGCCCAGTCCATAACCGGTCATCGCCGTAAACGTCGCCATAAACAGGATCATATAAATCAGCTCGCGCCCCTTCGCACCGATAGCTTTCAAGGCAGCAAATTTGTCCAGATTTTCCAGGATAAAGGTGTAGAAGGTCTGCCCGGAGATCGACAGTCCGACGAGAAAACTGATAATGGTCATCATCAAGATGTTGACGCCCACCCCCGTCTGGTAGATGTAAAAATGGGTAATGTGCTGGTTGAACTCGTCCTTGGTCAGCGCGACATAACCCAATTGATCCACTTGCTTTTGAATACTCGCCACGTCCTCTGTGTTCTTTGGTTGAAGCAATATGTAAGAAACGGTGAACCGCGTGGTCGGGATGTATTCGATGGCACGTCGATAGGTTGTGTAGAGCGTCGGTACGCCCGTCAGCCCACTGGCAGCAACCTTGGCGATAGCGACGATCGTGCCACGATGGTCATTAAGTTCGAATGAGGTACCCACCTTCGGATTCTCCAGTTTGGAAAACTCAGCGTCATGCACCATGATGAAGGCGTTGTCAGCATAGATGTCTTCGATGTGTCCCTCTTCAAGTTCAGGACGGCCGAATAGACTGGAGTCGTCCAGACCGATAACGCTGACAGATTGATAGGTTCCGCTGTCCAGCCTGACCTGCGCGCCACCAATAAAGATGGGGACCGCGTAACTGACCTCATCCATGCTGCGTACGGCGTCGAGCAAATAGTCAGGGAGCGGGATGGTACTGGTCGGGGTATTGACCGCCGGGTCCATGACCCACATCGTCGCCCCAATGTTGGTCACGGTCGAGTAAGCGCGGTTCAGGATGCCCGCGAACATGGCGGTCATTTGCATCATTAGAAATACAGAAAAGGTGATCCCTATCAGCAAGGCAGAAAACTTGGCCTTGTCATTCACCAACAGCTTGAAACCGATTCGCAAGATGCCGGCGTACTTCATGGCGCGTGCTCATGGCTGACAGAACCCGGCGTATTCCACCAGCCGCCCCCCAGCGCGACGAACAGCGCAACCGTGTCCTGATGGCGTTGGGCGAGTGCTTGAAGATAAGCAATATTTACTTCATGAAGCTGTATGTCCGCCACCAGCAAGTCCAGGTAGGTCACCAGCCCCGACCGATAGCTGACTTGCAACACCTGAAGCGCCTCTTCGGCCGTCGCCTGCGCCTCCCCTTGTTTTTGCAGGGCTTGCGCATCGAACTCCAGCGCCCGCAGTGCGTCGGCGACCTGTGCAAACGACTCCAAGACGATTTGTCGATAGGTTGCGGCGGCTTGCTGATACGCCTCTATCGCCGCTTGGCGGCCATACCATAAGCTGCCGCCTTGAAACAAAGGCGCATCAACCGCAGGCCCTATGCTCCAGAATCTGTTTCCCCCGCCAATCAGTGAGCCCAGGCTGGAGCTGCCGGTCCCGTAGGTTCCGCTCAAGCTGAAGCTGGGAAAAAGGGCGGCCGTTGCAACCCCGATGTTGGCGCTAGCCACGTGCAATTGTGCTTCGGAGGACAGGATGTCCGGGCGTTGACGGACCAGCGCGGACGGCAAACTGACAGGCAAATCCTGGGGCAATGCAAGTCCCGCCAAATCAATGTCGGGCAATATGACGTCAGTCGGCACCACGCCTTCAAGCGTCGCCAGTAAATGTTCGGTTTGACTGATTTTCTGTTTTAGCGCCGGTAGCGCCGCTTCATTCGTGGCGATCAGGCTGCGCAGGCTCAGCACGGACGAGTAAGGCGCTGTACCGGCGCGAACCTGGACATCGGTGGTCTGAAGTTGTTCGTTTTCAAGCGCAATAAGCTGCTCGGTCGCACGCACTTGTGCGGCATAAGCGGCGCGAGCAATGGAGGTGTTGACGACATTCGCGGTCAAGGTCAGGTACGCCGCCTTGTTCAGGTACAACTGACGGTCGACCTGGGCTTGCAAGCCCTCGACTGTTCGCCGCTCGCCACCAAAGACATCGAGCGCATAACTGATGGTTCCACTCAGGGTCACCACGTTAAAAATCGAACCGGGCACCGTCGAACCCTGTTGTATCGGGGCGCTTAATTCACGAGAAGCACCAAAACGGGCGTCAACATGCGGGTAGAACACACCATACCCGGCGCGGAGATTGTCCTGGCTTTGACGCAAGCTTGCTTCCGCCGCCTGAAGGGTAAGGTTGTGGGAGATCGACTGACGGACAGTCGCATTCAACGGCTCGGATTTGAACAGTCGCCACCAATCGTGGGGCACTTCGGAGCCCGACAGAAAGTGTTGCGCCTGCCCTTCTGCCGTGACGGTGCGGGTCATCGGATCCTGCGTGTAGCGGCTCAGCGCAGGCGGTTCCGGGCGTGAGAAATCAGGACCGACCGTACAGGCATTCATGAACACAATACTGATGATCGGCCATGCAATGCCCTTGAGTAAACCCAGAGGTTTGCGAGGCAATGAACTGCAGGGCTTGCGCATTATTTCTGCCCTATGAAGACATCTACCAGTTGCCCCGGATACAGCCCCGGAAAGTCTTTTTTCTGGAACCTGAAAATGACCGGTAACACCCGGAGATCAACTTTCTCCTGACGTTGATTAGACAGCTCGATTTTCGGCGACACATAAGGCTGAACGCGAACGAATTCCAGGGGGACTTTTATGTCCGTGCCGCGAATAGACATTTGCGCACGAATATGGTCCGGAGCAGGTAAACGCGAAATCAGTATCTCGTCCACATAACAGCGCACAGCCAGGGTAGCCACAGAAGCGCTCATGACCACCAGCGGACTGAACCCCTGGATGTACGTGTCGTATGCGCCCTGAGACGATACATAGCTGCCAACAGTGGTATTGACGGCCAATATCACACCCTCCACTGGCGCCCTGACTGTATATTGCTGGAGTAATGCACTGGAGGCTTTCAGCGCTGCACTTGCTTGTCCCTCAAGGTCTTTTGCCGTATCCAGCGTGTCCTTACTGATCGACTTGGGATCAATCGTGTAAGAGGCAAGACGCTTTTGGTATTGGTCACGGGCCGTTTTCAAATTGGACTCAGCCAACTCAAGGTTGGCTCTGGGCACTGAGTCGTCGATGCTCAGCAATGGCATCCTGGTCGACACGACCTGACCTTCATGCACAAATACCTGGGTGACAGGCCCAGACACTTGCGGGTAAATCACAATGTTCGAACCACCCGACTGCTCGCCTTCAATGATGCCATTGGCAAAAATGGCAGTCTCATAGGGGCTGCTGGCTGGCTTGAACACGGGGGGTAACGCTTTTGCCTCTCTGCCAAGAATGTAAGCGGCTGTAAGCCCGGCCAACACACCCAGCACAGCAAGTGCGAACAGAATCTTGTTCCTCATTCAGTACCCCCATCGACATCCTTAATGCGACCATCCTCCATATGGATGATGCGGTCCGCATACTCGTTGATCCGCGCGTCATGGGTGACGATCAGGATGCAACGGCTTTTGTTGAGGACCTTCTCCTTCACAAAGGCGATGATCATCCTGCCGGTGTCACCGTCGAGCGAGGCTGTCGGCTCATCAAGAATAAGTATCTGCGGGCTGCTGACAATGGCACGAGCAATGGCGACCCGCTGCTGCTCTCCTCCTGAAAGTTTTACCGGTAGCACATCCCCCCGACCCTTGAGGCCGACCACTTCCAGGCTTTTCGTAGCCTGAGCGATGGAGTCATCCCAATCGTGATGTTTGAGGATCAGCGGGATCGCGACATTTTCGGCAGCCGTCAGTCGCGGAAACAGGTGATAGTCCTGGAATACGAAGCCAATGGTGTTCAGGCGAAAGTCAGCCAATTGATCGCTGCTCAACGCCCAGATGTCTGCGCCGTTGACCGTCACCGTCCCGGTGTTGGGACGCAAAATGCCAGAAATCATGCTCAAGAAGGTGGTCTTTCCACTGCCAGAGGGACCGACGATGAACACCATTTCGCCAAAATGCGCGACAAATTCAACGTTGTCCACGGCCGTCATTCGCACATCGCCTTCGCCAAACCACTTG
This sequence comes from Pseudomonas sp. 10C3, assembly GCF_036346185.1. Lineage (NCBI taxonomy): Bacteria > Pseudomonadati > Pseudomonadota > Gammaproteobacteria > Pseudomonadales > Pseudomonadaceae > Pseudomonas > Pseudomonas sp. 10C3. The sequence continues at coordinate 5,032 of NZ_JASJVE010000013.1, forward strand.
CTCAGACCTGTCGAGACGATGGCCTGACTCTCGGATTTTTCTAAATGATCAGCGTTCATAGACCTTCCTGAGCACTCATAAACGCCAAAAAACAGATCCGAACACTCCATAACGATGGGGCAAAGCACTCAAAAAATTATGTTCTTCCTCTTCGCGGCTGATCGCGTTGATATATATCAATCGGTACGACGATCTGTCCACCGCCCTCGACCTGTGTCATGCCCCGGCACGGCTTACTCGAATTGAACAAACTCAAGACAAAGGGCCACGTTGATTTACATCAAGCTGATCGGTGGCTGCGGGTCTAAAGTTGAACGGTATCCACGTTCGCCCAAAAGCGGCTGAATGACCTTATGTTGCGTTGTAACGGGCTGATGTCCACATTCGTTGTTCACCCTTGAGCGAAGGCCATGAAGAAGAACCATCAGTTGAATATTTCATATTTTTTTATTGCCTTTGTTGCGCTGACACTGGTCCAGTTCTTGTTTGCCGGACGGGCGGCAGTGGAGTCGATTCCTTACAGCCAATTCCTTCAGTTGCTCAATGAACACAAAGTTAGCGAGCTGAGCGTCGAGAAGGATCATATCAGCGGAAAACTGCAAGAACCGATCAATGGGCACAACCAGTTCTCGACGGTCCGGGTTGACTCCACCTTGGCCACAGAGCTTGCTCAATCCAATGTCAGCTTCTCCGGTGTCAACGAAAATACACTTCTGAATGCGCTGTTGGGCTGGCTTCTGCCCTTCGTCATGATCATGGTGGTCTGGCACTTTCTGTTTCGCGGCCTCGCCGATAAACAAGGCATCGGTGGCATGATGAACGTCGGTAAATCCAGGGCGAAAATATTCGTCGAGCGCGATACAGGGATCACCTTCGCTGATGTGGCGGGCATCGACGAAGCCAAGGCAGAGCTTGTGGAGGTGGTGTCCTTTTTGAAGGATAAAGCCAAGTACGCCCGCTTGGGCGCCCACATACCGAAGGGCATTTTGCTGGTCGGCCCTCCAGGTACCGGCAAGACCCTGGTCGCCAAGGCCGTCGCAGGAGAAGCCGGGGTGCCATTTTTTTCCATCTCAGGCTCCGAATTCGTCGAGATGTTCGTCGGCGTCGGCGCAGCCAGGGTGCGCGACCTGTTCGAGCAAGCTCGACAGGCTGCGCCGTGCATCATATTCATCGACGAGCTGGACGCGCTGGGAAAGATGCGGGGCGTTGGCGCGTTTGGGGGCAACGACGAAAAAGAACAGACGCTCAACCAGCTATTGGCAGAACTGGACGGCTTCGATCCTCGCGAAGGCGTGGTACTGCTGGCGGCCACCAATCGCCCGGAAATTCTCGACCCGGCACTGCTGCGGGCCGGCCGCTTTGATCGTCAAGTTCTCATCGACCGCCCGGATCGCAAGGGGCGAGTCGCTATTCTCAAAGTGCACATCAAAAACATCACCGCCGAGCCCAGCGCCGACTGTGAACGCATTGCCGAGATCACCACCGGTTTCACCGGCGCAGACTTGGCAAACCTGATCAACGAAGCCGCGATTGTCGCAACCCGTCGCGGGGCCCAGGCGGTCAGCCTGGATGACTTTACGGCGGCGGTGGAGCGTATCGTCGCCGGCGTGGAGCGCAAGAGCAGCTTGCTGCAGCCCGAGGAACGCCTGGTAGTCGCCTACCACGAAATGGGCCATGCCTTGGCTGCCGGAACCTTGCCGGGAATGGACCCAGTGCATAAAGTCTCGATTATCCCCCGCTCCATCGGCTCGCTGGGCTATACCCTGCAACGCCCGACAGAGGATCACTTCCTCATCAGTTGCCAGATGCTCAAGGATCGTATCGCAGTGTTGATGGCCGGTCGTGCTGCCGAGTTCATCGCCTATGGTCAGATCTCGACAGGCGCCGCTGACGACCTGACCCGGGCCACTGATATAGCCCGACAACTGATTACCCGCTTCGGCATGAGCGCAGAGCTTGGTCAGTCGGTACTGGAGCGGCAAAATCCCACGTACCTGAGCGACCATATACCGGGATTGGGCCAGAAGGACTACTCAGAGCAAACTGCACGGGAAATAGACCTCGGCATCAGGGCCTTACTCGATGAAGCCTACAGTCGCGCCAAGGAGTTGCTTGAGAGTCGACGGGCTGACTTGGATACTGGCGCCAAACTCCTGATGGAAAAAGAAACACTGACGCCTGAAGAGTTTCCGGCGCTAATGTCCCTCAACCCCGCGGGGGCCGGGCCACGGTTGATGGTTGCTCGCAAATAGACTCATCGGCTGCCGATCCATATCCCGGATCTGTCAGGTGTTTAGTCATTGTCAGGGCATTTTCGAGTCCAATGTGATCGTCTCTCCGTCGACCACGAACCGACCGTAGCCCTGATGATGGATCGTCTTGGGGGCCTTCTGCTCTGGATCGATCCACGCCTTTACCACCTCGAGCACAAACAGATTGAATTTGTTCACCAGCCTCGTATCCACCACCTTGCATTCGAGATTGGCGAAGCACTCTGCAACCAGAGGCGCCGCAACCTCATGCGCGGGTATCGGCGTGAGTCCGAACTTCGTAAACTTGTCGACATTACGCCCAGAGCAATTGCCGACCTCAACCACCTTGGGTGCCAGCTCCAGCGCCGGGATGGCGATGACGCACTCCTTGGTCGCGCGCAATGCCGTGAAACTGTAATCGGCGCTGCTCACGATGCAGGCCACCAATGGCGGCGCGAACTCGACCATCATGTGCCATGACAAAGTCATGACGTTGCTACACCCACCGCTCGCGGTCGTCAGCAAGACCACCGGGCCCGGTTCAAGCAGCTGGTATACCTTGGACAGAGAAAGCACTTTCATCGTAGTCATGGTTCCTGGCTCGTGATGTCTTTCATAGAGACGGCGAAAGTCTGCTTGCCATCCTCTCCGGGGCTGTATTCAACCTAGCGGCTCGCCGAGCAGGTCAATAACGCCGGCAGCCAGTTTTATCCCCTGCTTTTTGGCTTCGTCGAAGCTCCGGTAAACAGCCTTTTCCCGGAGGATATGGATTTTTCTATCGGCGAATTTCACGGTGATACGCAGCCCCTTCGGGACCAGGTCATCTGTTGCACCCCATATAAAATGAATCTTTGCCGTCACGCCGTCCGGGTGAACGTAATCAACCGTCGAGACCTGATCCACGCGCGCCCTCATCTCAGCCCCCTTGATTCGGCTGCATGCCGAGGCGTAAACCAATAAACCACTGTTTAAAATCGCACCGAGTCGCCCGCAAACAGGCTTATCCCTTGCCAGAACATGACGTCAGATACCCTCTCAGTTCGACCAGCGAACGTGTATTGAGGACATCGTGTTTCTCCAGCCAGGCGCGTCGTGCCTGACCGACGCCATACTGCAAGTTAGCGAAGTCAGCGGTCCGGTGCGCATCCGAGTTGATGCAAATCATCACGCCTTGATCCTTGGCGTAATGGCACTGCAGGTCGATCATGTCCATGCGTTGCGGCTGCGCGTTCAGCTCCAGGCAGCAACCACGCTGTTTTGCTGCCTTGATGACCTCGGGCAGGTCAATGACCAGTGCTTCTCGCTCGTTGATCAAGCGGCACAAAGGATGCGCCAGAATCGTGAAATAACGATGCTCCATCGCACGCAGCAAGCGGCGAGTCTGTTGGCGTAGCGTCAGGCCGAAATGGCTGTGCACAGCACCGACCACCAGGTCCAGACGCCGCAAAATGTCATCCGGGAGGTCCAGATCGCCCTCCTCGAGAATGTCCACCTCAACCCCCTTGAGCAAGGTAATGCCCGACAAGCGTTCGTTGAGTGCATCGATCTGGTCGATTTGCCTCAGTAATCGGTCGGCATCCAGACCGTGGGCGATCCTGAGGTGTTGTGAGTGATCGGTGATTGCCAAATATTCCAACCCGGCCGCACGCGCGGCAAGCGCCATGTCTTCGAGACTACTGCCGCCGTCGGACGCCGACGTGTGGGCATGCAGGTCCCCTTTCAGATCGCGCAACTCAATCAGCTTGGGCAGTCGACCTGCTTGAGCCGCAGCCACTTCGCCACGGGCTTCGCGTAATTCCGGCTCGATCCATTCCAGCCCCAAGGCCTGGTACACGGAAGACTCGGTGACGCCGGCTATGCGCTTTTTTTCCTTGAACACGCCATATTCGCTAAGTTTCAGACCTTGCTTCTGCGCCCATTGGCGAATTTCGATGTTATGCGCTTTGCTGCCGGTGAAGTACACCAGGGCTGAGCCGTAGGCCGACGGTTTGACCACGCGCAGGTCAACTTGCAACCGGGTGCTCAGCACCACACTGGCGCGAGTAGGACCGTGAACCAGTACGGTCGCTATGTCCGGATGTTTGAGAAAAGAGGTCATGACCTCAACCGAGGGCTCGGCAGCAACCAGAATATCGATATCGCCGACGGTATCGCGCATGCGCCGCAAGCTCCCGGCCACTGTGGCTGAAACCACGCCGGGGATTTTCTGCAGATAATCGATCAGCGTTTGCGCGATGGGGGCGACAAAGGCCAACGGCAGACGCCGGTCTACGCCGATCCCCTTCTGCGCAGCCTCCAACAGTCGAGCCTCCATCTTTGCACCGAAGCCATGCAGATGACGAATGCGCCCCTCTTTGGCCGCCTGGCACAGCTGCTGCACGGTCTCGATGCCCAGATCGTGATAGAGGTGCTTCACCCGTTTAGGGCCCAGACCGGCGACAGACAGTAATTCAACCAACCCAGACGGCAACGTCAGACGTAACCGCTGGCGCAGCACGCAGTCGCCTGTGGCTACGATTTCTTTGATTTTGCCCGCAAGATCAACCCCGATACCTGGCAACTTGGGCGGCTCTTCACCCCGTCCGATCACCCGCGCAAGCTCAAGCGCCAGAGCCCTTAGGGTCCGCGCCGCATTGCGGTAGGCCCGGATACGAAAAGGATTGGCATCCTCGATTTCCAGCAGGTCGGCAATATCATCGAAAATCGCCGCAATCTGATCATTACTGACCACGTGTCCGAGTGTTGCCGGTGACGACTCCGGGTCTGGCAACAGGCTCTTGAGGGGTACTCCGGTGGGCGTCATGGCGCGGTACCGACACGTGGGCGTGGCAATGGGCGTAATAACGAGCATTGCCTATCCTGCCAGCCGCTCCTTGATGTAGATCAGAGTTCATGAAAGCACCCGTAGTGAATGGCCGCAGAGCAGATCATGGGTTTTATTGCGCCCGTTGTTGATGCAACTCAAACAATCGCCTGAATCCAGGCGTAGGAATGAGCAAAGAGGCAGCGCCTGAAGCGGAGGATCAACGCAAGATTCAAAAAAAGCGCTGCACGTCGAGTAACCCACACTCATCGGGATGACGGTCATGAACTCACCTTTGCAGAACATACTGAAGACATTCACAGGCCCCCATGGCAGCGGTACCCAGCCCCCCATTGCGCCCCTGTTGCGCCAATGCGCAGAACCGCTACCCGCGCTGGACTCAGAGGACTTCGGCGAAATGTTCGACCGTTATGCCGACGCTCGCGTAGTGATGATCGGTGAAGCCAGCCATGGCACCTCCGACTTTTACCGAACCCGAGCCGCCATCACGAAACGTCTGATTGAACGGCATGGGTTCACTATCGTTGCTGTCGAAGCGGATTGGCCGGACGCGGGCCATGTCGACCGTTATGTTCGCGGGCTGGCGCCCTCAGCCTGGAAACGCCACGTGTTCAGTCGATTCCCGGTCTGGATGTGGCGTAATACCGATGTGCAGGCGTTCGCCCGCTGGCTACATCATCACAATCATCAGAAGGCGCCCGAACTGCGCGTCGAATTCCGCGGACTGGATGTTTACAGTTTGCGCAACTCCATTCGCGAGGTCTTGAACTACCTGGACCGGGTCGACCCTCAGCTTGCGCACGAAGCACGGCGACGTTATGGCTGCCTGACACCTTGGCAAGATGATCCTGCGCTGTACGGCCACTTTGTCGAACGTGGTGGCGTAATGCCCTGTGAGCAACCCGTGGTCGAGCAACTCAATGCCATGCTGGCCGAGCAATTGGCCGGGTTTATCAAAGACGACGAAGCATTCTTCAATGCCACACAAAATGCCACGGTCGTTCAGGCGGCGGAACAATATTACCGCGCCATTTATCGCGGGACGTCAGCCTCCTGGAATCTGCGTGACAGGCACATGTTCGATACCTTGCGCGCGCTGCTCAAGCATCGAGGACCTGAAGCCAAGGCTGTGGTGTGGGCGCACAACTCTCATATTGGCAACGCAGCCGCCACGGAAATGGGCTGGGAGGGCCAGTTCAATATCGGCCAACTGTGCCGCACCGCTTATGGACGCGACGTTGTGCTTATAGGCATGAGCACAGACCGTGGCCAGGTGGCCGCAGCCGATGACTGGGACGGCGACATGCACATCAAGGACGTCCGCCCTTCGCGTGCGGACAGTTGGGAGCATCAGTTTCTTGAAGCGGGCGTCGCCGCGTCATTGACCGACTGGCGCGATCCCCTGCGCGAAGATTTGCGCCAGGCGCTGTCCACGCCACTGCTTGAGCGGGCCATCGGTGTGATCTACCGACCTGAAAGCGAGCGCAGCAGCCATTATTTCAAGGCGGTACTGGCCGAGCAATTCGATGCCATGGTCTGGATTGAACAGACACAAGCAGTGACTGCGATTCCACTGCCGTCAAGCCAAAGCGTGGAACCGGAAGACGACATGTTTCCCTTTGGCGTGTGATCCCCATCAACGGATGAAAAGCTTTATCGGGACGGTGTTTTTGTTACCGGCGTGCGCAGATGCACTTCAAACCAGTCGCCAGCCAGTCTGGCGACTTCCTCAAGGGTTCCGGGTTCTTCAAACAGGTGGGTGGCGCCCGCGACGACTTCCAGGCGCTGCTCACACTGCAGGGCATCGGCGCTTTCGCGGTTCATATCGAGCACCTGCAGGTCCTCACCACCAACGATCTGTAAGGTTGGCGCCTTTACCCGCCCCAGCGCCGGCCCGGCCAGGTCAGTCCGCCCTCCTCGGCTGACCACGGCATGCACCACGTCAGGCCGCTCTACCGCCGCCAACAGCGCTGCCGCAGCTCCGGTGCTCGCCCCGAACAGGCCGATACGCAAGGGTCTCAGTTCAGCACTGCCTTCTATCCAGTCGATCACACCCACCAGCCGTCTGGTCAGCAGCGGGATATCAAAGCGCAGTTCCCGTGTCAGGCGGTCCAGGACTTGCTCCTCGTCGGTCAGTAAATCGAACAGCAACGTGCCCAAACCTCGCTCGGACAGGTACTGCGCAACCTGCTGGTTACGCGGGCTTGTACGACTGCTGCCGCTGCCATGAACGAACACCACCAACCCGATAGCGTTTTTCGGCAGGCGCAAATCGGCTGATAAGTCCACATCTGCCAAGTCCAGTTTTCGATACTGCGGCTTAAACATCGGGATTCTCCAGAGGGGTCAGTGTGCTGACTTGGATTCTCTGCTCCAGGCCTGCTGCAACAGGTTGATGACTTCCTCGTCCGAGGTCTGAGAAAAGTCCATGTACCAATTGCCGATCGATACCAGCCACTCGGGTTCCATCGGGCAAACGACCTCATCCACTTCGCCACGCAATACCTCTGCGGTATCAAACGACGCCACCGGTACCGCAACGACGATCCGTGAGGGTTTTTGCAGAAGTACGGCTTGTATCGCCGCCCGCATGGAAGCGCCTGTGGCCAAGCCATCATCGACCAGAATCACCACTTGGCCCTGCAGATCCAAAGCAGGACGTGCTCCACGGTAGACGCGCTCACGACGCAGCAGCTCCGTCGTTTCCCGCGCGACCACACTCTCGATTGTGCGTTGATCGATATGGTTAGTCCGAACGACGTCTTCGTTGATTATCCGTATGGAGCCACTGGCAATGGCGCCCATTGCATATTCCTCGTGGAACGGAACGCCGAGCTTGCGGACCAGCATCAGGTCCAGACGGACTTCCAGTGCAGTGGCGATTTCATACGCGACCGGAACCCCGCCACGAGGCAACGCAAGGACAATCACATCGGGCCTTCGACGGTATTTCAGCAGTGGCTCCACCAAGCTTTGGCCCGCAGCAGTCCTGTCACGCAACGTGGTTTGCATAGAGGGATAATGAGTCATTTGACAACCTCCTATAGGTGGTATGCCTCGCCAAATAGCGCCGGACGGTTCTTGGCTGACAGCCTGAGTTGCTGGCCCGCCGGCCGATAACTGCAGTTCAGCTTGCACCGCGCGATCCCCTGTTACTTTGACTTTCATCAATTCCGGGCCAACGGATGCTCTGCGTCTGATGCCCCGTGTTGCGCCAGATAAGCGACGAGCGCATCCAGCGTGCTCACACGTTGGTAATCGACTTCAGGAATGTTGACCCCTACCCGCTGATACACGGCTGCGATGAAGCGCAGCCAGTCCATCGAGTCCAGATCGACCTCCTCGCGAAGTGGCCGGTCATTGCGTAAACGCTCCGCTTCGACTTCTGGAGCAATGCTCTTCAGGGCGATCAGCACGTGGCTACGGATGAGTTGCTGGTCCACTGTCTACTCCTCATAGATGCTCCGGCTCAAAGATTCTCTGGCGTTTGCAATACGCGACGAACTTCACCCAGGAAGCGTGCGCCATAGTGCCCATCGCTGGCACGGTGGTCGGCCGCCAGGCTAGTGACAACGGTAGGCATCACACACAGTTGGCCGTCCCGAACCCAAGGCCGCTCGCAGATGCGACCAAAGCCGATCAGCGCCACTTGGGGCGGATAGATCACGCCAAGCACACTGTCCACACCCTGGTCACCGAGTTGAGTGACCGTCACACTTGCGTCGCTCAGTTCTGAACTGCGCAGGGAGCCGTTGCGCGCGCGTTCCACCAGACTGGCGAGTTCACTCATCACCTGTGTCAGTGTCTTGTCGGCGACATCGTGCAGTGCTGGAGCGACCAAACCACCTTGGCGCAGGGTGATCGCTACGCCCAGATGGATCCCGGTTGCCGGCTGGAAAGCATTGTTTTTCCAGAAGCCATTGAGTTGCGGCAGCTCACGCAGGGCCACCGCGACAGCCTTGAGCAACAAGGCACTCGGCAATACGCGTTGCTGCGGCTTGCTTTGAGCATTGTGTGCCTGCAGCCACGCCATGGCATTTCCCAAGGGGATGGTCTCAAACAGGTAGTAATGGGGAATCTCACGTTTCGAGCGGCTCATGGCCACAGCAATGGCATGCCGCATGGCCCGATTGCGATCGGTCGGCTCAGCCTGACGGCCAGCATCCTCAACGTCCTCCAGGGTGACCACGCCCTGTGGGCCGCTGCCTTTCAACTCATCGAGGTTGATACTCAGTTCGGCCGCCCGCTTGCGCGCCGCTGGCGATACCCGTGGGCGGCTGGCTGATGCCATTGTTCCCTCAATCAGCGCGGTGACGGGCGTTTCAACAGGTGCAGGCGTTGGTGTGGGTCGCACGCTTGGCAAGGTCTCCCCTGACTCCAGCAACGTGGCAATCGGTGTCCCTACCGGAACCTTGGCCCCGACGCCAATAAGCAGTTCAAAGACCGTGCCATCATGCCAGCACTCCACCTCCACGGCGGCCTTGGCAGTATCGACGACAGCGATCACCTGTCCGCGATGGACCTTGTCACCGGGATGGATCTTCCACTCCAGCAAGGTGCCTTCGTCCATATCGGCACCCAGGGATGGCAGGTCGAATTCGATCATGATGGGTACTCCCGCCCTGGGTCAGCTGTTGCAATCATGGTCATGGCCCTCGGCACAAGCTCTGTGCGGCAGCAACGATCATCGACACTTGTGGTAGCGCCGCCTCTTCCAGATGCCGGGGATACGGCGTCGGCACTTCGGCGCCGCAGACGCGTAAGGGCGGCGCATCCAGTTCGAAAAATGCCTGTTCGACGATACGCGTAATAATCTCGGCGGCAAGACTGCCACTGCGCCAACCTTCGTCGACCACCAACGCTCGACGGGTTTTGCAGACCGAAGCCATGATCGTCACGTCGTCCAGTGGTCGCAGGACGCGCAGGTCAATGACTTCGACGCCAATACCCTCATCGGCCAGTTGCTCGGCAGCCGCCAGCGCCTTGCCGAGGGTACCGCCGTAGGTGATCAATGACAGATCGCTACCCTCCCGACGGACCTTGGCGGAGCGTATGTCCACTTCCGCTCCCTCACTCAGCTCACCTTCCTGGTTGTAGAGCTGGGCATGCTCGAAAATCAGAACCGGATCGGGATCGAGGAGTGCGGGCCAGAGCATTCCGCGGGCGTCTTCGAGGGTGGCCGGGGCGAGGATTTTCAGCCCGGGAATGTGCGCGTACCAGCCTTCCAGGCTATGGGAGTGCTGCGCCGCGAGCTGGCGTCCGGCCCCCGTAGCCATTCGCAGGACAAGGGGTACAGAGAACTGCCCGCCAGACATATGCCTCAGGGTTGCCGCCGTGTTCATCAGCGCGTCGAGGGCGAGCAGACTGAAGTTCACGGTCATGATTTCGACGATTGGCCGCATCCCCCCCAGCGCGGCACCAATGCCGGCACCGACGAAGCCTAATTCGGACAATGGCGTGTCGCGTATGCGCTCCGGGCCAAACTCAGCCAGCATCCCCTTGGAGACGGCATAACTGCCACCGTATCGACCGACGTCCTCACCCATCAAAAATACCCGGGCATCGCGCTGCAGGGCTTCGCGCATCGCCTCGCGCAGTGCCTCGCGGTACGTCGTGCGGCGGCTCACGAGGCCGACTCCGGTGTATAAACATCTCGACACAGGTCCTCAACCGGCTCCAGGCTGCCAGCCTCGGCATACACGACGGCAGCCTCTACCTCAGCCTCTACCTGGACGGTGATGGCGAGAAAGCCCGCTTCGTCCAGCAAGCCCTGGGCCTTGAGCCGCGCACTGTAGGTATGAATCGGCCCGCGCGCTTTCCATTGCTCAACCTCTGCCTTGTCCCGGTACAACTCTGGGTCGAACATCGAGTGGGCCCGAAATCTATAGGTCCGGAACTCCAGGAAAAACGGCCCGTGCCCTGCTCGAATCTGTTCCACCGCTGCACGGGTGGCCTCGTACACCGCGACCACGTCCATACCGTCGACCGATTGAGTGGCAACCTTGTACGCCGAGGCCTTGGCGCACAAATCAGTTTGCGACTGCGAACGTTCAAGCGCAGTGCCCATGGCATAGAGGTTGTTCTCACAGCAGAACAGCATCGGCAATTTCCACAGTGCCGCCAGATTGATTGACTCATGAAAGGCTCCTTCCGCCATCGCCCCTTCCCCAAAGAAGCACGCGGCAATCCGTGAACCACTCTGCAGTTTTTCGGCCAGGGCCAGCCCCACCGTCAGCGGCAAACCGCCGGCAACGATGGCATTGCCACCGAAGAAGCGTGTCCTGGCGTCGAACAGGTGCATCGAACCGCCGTGTCCTCGCGAGCATCCCTCCTGCCGGCCATACATCTCGGCCATGATCGCCGTCATGGGCACACCCTTGATCAACGCATGCCCATGTTCGCGATAGGTAGCGACCACCGCATCGTTCGCCGCGAGCGCATGCAGAGCGCCAACTGCCACGGCTTCTTCGCCGATATACAGGTGCAGGAAGCCTCGGATTTTTCCCTCCCCGTACAGTTCGGCGGCGCGCTCCTCAAGCCGACGAATTCGCAGCATGTCGCGCAGCAGATCGAGAGCAAAATCTCGCGTATAAGGCAGCGGCTCAATGCTCATCCCGGGTTCTCCAGGCTGGAGGTATCGCCTTCAGGCAGCCCCAGCTCCCGTGCCTTGAGCAGACGCCGCATGAGTTTGCCGCTGCGCGTGTGCGGGAGGTCCGGCAGAAACGTCAGCTCCTTGGGCGCCACCACGGCACCTAGGCGTTTACGCGCATGGCCCATCAGCTCATCGTGCAGGGCCTGGCTGGGAGTGAAACCGCTCTTGAGTGAGACAAAGGCCTTCACCGTTTCACCCAGCAAAGGATCGGGCTTGCCGATCACTGCAGCCTCCGCCACGGCCGGGTGTTCCATCAGCGAACTTTCAACCTCGAAAGGACCGATCAGGTGCCCGGCCGACTTGATCACATCGTCGCTGCGACCAATGAACCAGTAATAGCCATCAGCATCACGACGCGCCAGATCGCCACTCAAGTACCAGTCGCCGACAAAGCACTGGCTGTAACGCGCCTCTTGTCCCAGATAGGAACGGAACATGGCGGGCCATGGTTTTTTCAGGGCCAGGTCGCCAACCTCCCCATCACCGAGAAACGCCAATGCTCCGTCTTTGCCGCGTGCAACAATGGCCGCCTCAACGCCCGGCAGCGGTTTGCCCATAGAACCCGGTTTGATGTCCATGGACACTGTATTGGCAATCATGATGCCGCCGGTTTCGGTCTGCCACCAGTTGTCATGGATCGGTAAGCCCAGTACCTCCAGGCCCCACCAGACGGCCTCGGGATTGAGCGGTTCACCGACACTGGCAATAAAACGCAGATGCGGAAAGTGATGGTCACGCGCCAATTCTGCGCCGGCTTTCATGAGCAGGCGGATCGCCGTCGGGGCGGTGTACCAGACAGTGACTTGCTGTTTTTCGAGCAGGCGATACCAGCGTTCTGCATCGAACTCGCCGCTGTCGACCACACTGGTCACGCCCAGCAGCAGGGGGGCGAATATGCCGTATGAGGTGCCGGTGACCCAGCCGGGATCGGCACTGCACCAATAAATATCCTCAGGGTGCAGGTCCAGGGCGTATTTTCCGGTAACCCGGTGGGTCAGTGCTGCACCGTGTACATGCAGCACACCTTTCGGGGTCCCCGTGGTACCGCTGGTGAAGTGTAAAAGCGCGGGGGTATCGGCCGTGGTCTGTGCAATGTTGAAGTCTTCGCCTGCCTCAGCCAGCAATCGGTGCAAACTGAGCGTCCCTTCCACAGGTGTGGTGTTGCCGCCATTTTCGTCGTACAGCAACACATGTTTGAGTGCCGGTAAACGTTCACGGATACCTGCGACCTTGCGTTGGTAAAGTGTCTCGCTGGTGATCAGCACACCGCCCTCACCGAGGCGCAAGCGAGTCTCAATCGGCTCTGGACCGAACGCACAAAATAGCGGCGAAACCACGCAGCCATTCTTCAGACCACCGAGTACGCTCAGGTACAGTTCCAGCCCTCTGCCACTGAGCACGAACAGGCGGTCGCCCGGACCAACGCCCAGTGTTTTCAGGACATTGGCGAAACGGTTGGTCATGCTGCTCAATTGGGCGAAGCTGATGTCTCTGGGCCCACCGTTGCGATCAATAATACGCAAGGCCGTATGCTTCCTGTGCGCTCCCATGGCATGCCTGTCGACCGCCTCATACGCGAGATTCAATCCACCCCCCGGCAATCCGGCCAACTCGCCGGCTTCCGTCTGCCAGGAAAAAGCCTCACGGGCTTGCGCGCTGTCGAGCCAGTTAGGTACCACCGGGCAGTCGACCGGCGTTTTCTTGATAGTCGGCGAATGCATGATTTACCTCACAGCACGGTGTAGAGTTACCCGTCGCGGAACAGGTCGTCGAAATGCTCGGAGCGCCGTGCATCAATGTTGGCCCCGGCCTAAACCGCGAGAATGCTGCAGGACGTCTGGTACAAAATATGTTCGGTCGTACTGCCGATCAACTTCTCCAGCCCGTGGCGGTGGATTCGCCCCATCACGATGACATCCACCTGATGCTGGCTAGCGAATTCGGCGAGCACCGAGACCGGTTGTCCAAGGATGAAGTGCCGCCGATCAGGTGGCACGCCGTAGTGGTCCGCAAGCGTGAGAAAAGACTTCTCCAGCACGTTTCTCAGCTCCTTGGTCAGATTCGTCAGCGCCAGGCCACCACCGCCCGCATCGCCCAGATAAACCGATGACACGTCATAGGCATGCAGCAGGTGCAGTTCCGCGTCGCACTGGAGCGCCAGGCTGTTCGCTTCCTGAATAATCCGGTCATTGAGGCCGCTTTCCTGCAACTCAGGCCGTGAAGGATCAACAGCAGCGACGATGTTGTGCGGCAACGTATGACCGGTCGCACCGACCAGATAGACCGGGACCGGACACTCGCGAAGCAGGTACCAATCCATCGGAGTGATGAAGGCCCGCTTGATCGCAGGTTCATGCTGCACGTCCTTGATCAGCAGGTCAGGCTGTATTTTCGTGACGTGCTGGAGGATTTCGTACTCTGTGTCGTCAGCCCACGTCACCTCGGTAGTGACGTCGATGCCTCTCACGCGCATTCTTGTGGCTTCATCCTTAAGCCACTCACTGTGGTCCTTGAAGTAACTTTCGCGGACCTTCTCCTGAATATTTTTTTCGAGCAACAAGAGGGTTTCCACAGGTTTTATCAACGCGGCGATATGTAAGGTCGCGCCACTGGCCTTGGCCAAGGCGGCAGCACGGTTTATAGCGGGGGAGTGGCGTAACGCCGGGTCGATGATCAGCAACAGCCGTTGATACTGGCTCATGGTCTGCCTCCAGAAAGAGTGGGCTTCGACGCCTGCAGCTGATCAATCACCTGTTGCCAGCCCATGCGCCAATGCCGGATTGAGTACCAGCACAGGTCCACACTGCTCCCATGCAATGCCCGTTAACTTGATTTACATCAAATCTCTTCCTTGGGTTTTCAACGCGCCCGCCATACTCGGGCGTTTGCAAACATTCGACGTTGCCTGTGACAGCGCAACGCCGGGTTATGTGCCGATCAACCGTACGGGAAGGTCCGGATCATCCTGGATACGGAGGTTCCGCTGGCGTGTCCTTTTCCGGAATCTCGGTCATGGTCGCCTCTGTCAGTAGCAGGATGCTGGCGACCGAGACGGCGTTTTCCAACGCAATACGCACGACTTTTGTCGGATCGATGATCCCGGCTTCATACATATCCACGTAACAATTGGCCGACGCGTCGAAGCCGACATTTCCAGGCTCCGCTAGCATCCGGGCAACGACGACCCCGGCGTCCACCGCCGAATTTTCCGCGATGACTCGGGCGGGCGCTTCCAAAGCCCGACGAAGAATCTGTAACCCGGTTTTTACGTCACCCTCATAGAGGGCCTCCTCTGCCACGATAATCGGCACGGCCTTGAGCAGTGCCAAGCCGCCACCGGGGACGGTGCCTTCGGCAATCGCCGCCTTGGTCGCTGAAATAGCGTCGTCCAGAGCATCCTTGCGCGCCTTCATTTCAGCTTCGGTGGGTGCGCCCACCCGGATCACCGCGACACCGCCAGACAACTTGGCCAAGCGCTCCAGCAATTTCTCACGGTCGTAGTCGCTGGTCGTCGCGTCGACTTGCTGGCGGATCTGTTGCAGCCGGGTTTCAATCGCCTTGTGCGTGCCCGCGCCACCAATCAGGGTGGTGTTGTCTTTTTGCACCACCACGCGATGAGCTCGCCCCAGTTGGCTCAACTCCACGTGCTCCAGGCTAATACCCAGCTCGCTGGAAATCACCGTGCCCCCCGTTAGAATGGCAATATCCTGCAGCATCTCTTTACGACGGTCGCCGAAGCCGGGCGCCTTGATCGCCACCGCGCGCAATACGCCGCGAATCTGGTTGACGACCAAAGTAGTCAACGCCTCGCCTTCAATGTCATCGGCGATCAAGACCAGCGGCTGGCCGCTTTTTGCGATCATTTCAAGCAACGGGATAAGGTCTTTAAGTAAGCCAATCTTGTGGTCACAGAGCAGCAGGTAAGCATCTTCGAGCTCAACCTGCATCTTGTCGGCATCCGTCACGAAATAGGGTGAGACATAACCTCTATCAAAACGCATCCCCTCAACCACCTCGACCACTGTTTCGGTGGTCTTGGATTCCTCGACGCTGACCACGCCCTCAACACCGACCTTCTCCAGAGCGTTAGCAACCAGTTCGCCAATGGTGGCATCGTTGTGGGCTGAAAGGGTCGCTACCTGGGCCTTTTCCTTGAGCGTGCTGACCGGACGAGATTGTGCCGCCAGTGATTGCACCGCCAGCAACAGGCCCCGGTCCAATCCACGTTTGAGGTCTATGGCACTGGCACCTGCGACCACATTGCGCACACCGTCAGCAAAGATCGCATGGGCCAGGACCGTTGAGGTACTGGTGCCATCCCCCACCGCTTCACCGGTACGTTCAGCCGCCTGGCGCAACATTTGCGCACCGAGGTTTTCCTCCGGGTCCTGCAGGTCCACCTGCTTGGCAATGGTCACCCCATCGTTACAGACGATAGGCGTGCCCCATTTTTTCTGAATCAATACCGATTTCGACTTGGGTCCGAGTGTCACGCGGATGGCGTCCGCGAGTTGAGTCGCGCCACACAGGATTTTCTCGCGAGCAGCGGCGCGGAACAAAATTTTGCTGTGAGCCATCGGGGTAATCTCCTCTGCTGTCCAGTGACTGACGATTGCTTTCAGCCTCTATGAAACAGCTCGCTACCTTTTGACTTTTATCAATAAAGACCCAACCCCGGCACGCGGTCATTGGCTCAGGGCACCAGTACCGCAGCCCCTTCGAACCGGCCTTCACGAAGGTCTTCCAGCGCTTGATTAGCGTCAGTCAGAGGGTAGCGATGAGTACGCGTGACAATGCCGATTTCTGGCACCCGTTGCAGGAAATCCAGACCGTCACGGCGAGTCAGATTGGCGACTGACAGCAAGACCCGCTCTTCCCAGAGCAGTGCGTAAGGAAAGCTCGGGATATCGCTCATGTGAATGCCTGCGCACACCACGCGTCCACCCTTGCGCACAGCCTTTAGGGCAAGGGGTACGAGCGCACCGACCGGAGCAAAAATGATCGCTACATCCAGTAAGTCTGGAG
Source organism: Pseudomonas sp. 10C3 (assembly GCF_036346185.1). Classification (NCBI taxonomy): domain Bacteria; kingdom Pseudomonadati; phylum Pseudomonadota; class Gammaproteobacteria; order Pseudomonadales; family Pseudomonadaceae; genus Pseudomonas; species Pseudomonas sp. 10C3. The sequence continues at coordinate 21,785 of NZ_JASJVE010000013.1, forward strand.
GGGATTGATCCGCATTACCGGCCCATGTCGCACCCAGCTGTCTGGCAAAGTCCTGTGTAGCGGTATCGCCCGGACGCGTGAAGGCGTATACCGAGCGGCCCTGCCATTTGACGACCTGCGCCAGAATGTGTGCCGCAGCGCCGAACCCATACAAACCGACCCGCTCGCCTTCGCCCCCCATCACTAACGCTCGCCATCCGATCAGGCCCGCGCACAGCAGGGGTGCAAGCGATTCGTCGCTCCCTGTCTCGCCCAACGGAAATACATAGTGAGCCTCGGCGATGACCGAAGTAGCAAAGCCGCCGTCAAGCGTATAACCGGTAAACCGTGGGTGCTCACATAGATTCTCGCGGTGTCCGATGCAATAAGGACACACGCCACAGGTATGGCCCAGCCATGGCACCCCGACCCGCTCGCCCATCGATAACCCGATCACGCCGGGGCCGATAGCATCGATCCGCCCGACGATTTCGTGGCCCGGAATGATAGGCAGGTGCGGATTGGGTAACTCTCCGTCAACGACATGCAGGTCGGTACGACATACACCACACGCGGTTACCTTGATCCGTATCTGACCTTGACCGGGTTGCCGATCCGGAAGCTCGGTCCATTCCAGTGCGGCACCTAGCGTCTTCAACACCATAGCGTGCATCGGGTTACCTCGACGGTCCTTTAACCTGCGTTATTGCGTGAGCTGCATTCAGTGCCCCAGCACCGTCTGCGCCTCTGCGATTTCAGCAGTCGTGCCGTGCACCATCAACAGGTACTTGTCAGCCTTGAGGGCAGTCTCGTATTTGATGATCTCATCATTGGGCACCCCGACCCGGGACAAGGCCGCGCCCAACGCCGAAAGTCCCCCGACCACCAAAGCGCCTTCCAGTGCTCCCACCAGCAATGAAACCACCGGCCCGGCCAATGCGACAACTCCCAGGCCCGGCAAAAGAAAAACCGCGGGACCGATCAGCATGCCCCAGATGCTCCCCCAAAAAGCGCCGATCCCACCCCAGGTTTTCACACGATCCCCCAACGTATAGAAACCTACCGGGTGCTCCTCGCTGTGATAACCCTTGCCGACGAGAGACAGCTTCTTGACATCGAAACCGGACTGGCTCAAAAGGCGAATAGCCTCTTCCGCAGCGGCGTGGCTGTCAAAAATATACACCGATGGATTGCTCGATGATGTCATGGTGACCCCCTTACATGGACTCGATTGAACAGAGACTGTGAGGGTCCAGAGCACTCGACCCTTGGGTGCGTCAGCCAGCGATGACGTGCATGTACGACTACGACGTTCCGCGTGGGACTGGCTTTGAGCCAGACTATGCTGTGAGTAATGGAGTGGACTTGATAAAAATCAGAAAGACGGCTTGTCTCCCCCCACCCAGCGCTAACCCAAGTGACCTTATGTCAGGCGCTGGTATTGACCAACGAGCCCGAGGCACTGCCGCTTGCGCTCTTGATAGCCTGTACCAATGCGCTGGTAGCTGCCACCAACTGGCTATTGGTCGCCGCCACTTGGGACTGTGCCTGAGCGACTGCAGCGGCCTTGGCGTCTGAAGACTCGTTGCCTTTTTGCGCCGCAGCGAGAGCCTTCATTTGTACTTCCAGCTGCTTTTGCAGCTGGGCAATCTGCTTTTTCAGTTGTTTTACAATGTCGGATTCAGTGCTGCCGGTGCTGCCGGTGCTACTGCTTGCACTGGCGCCGCCTGCCTTAGTGGCGCCTTTGGCAGCAGTACCGCCCGAAACTGACGCTGCAGCGCTGCTTTTGTCGGTTGTTTCGCTGCTTTCAGCAGACGACGTCTTGGCTGTGCTGGTAGTCGCTGTCGCATAGTTGATCGTTACGCTGCTGATACTGACCATTACGTCTCAACTTTAAAAAGAGGTTTCCAGCGTATCGACACAATCCTAGAAATAGTTAGCCATATCTAATCTCGACCCGATCACGCCCTCACCAACCCTCGCCTCATGCGCTGAATGCAGAGAAAAGGGCAGGTGCGCAAAATAAGGCCTACCTATTGATCATCAATGATCACCTGAGCTTTCTTCGCTGCGGCGGTTGCGTATTCGTAGCAGATCCAAAAGTCGTGTTCGTTGACTGAATTTGAGCCCTCAAGATTCTCCAGGCATCTCGTCAGTGCGTGTTTTATGCGTCCATCATCGAAAACGATACGTGCAGCCTCTTCGCCATCTTCTGAGCGAATCACTTCCTCAAGTTGCGTTATTTGCTTGATCTTTTCCCTGAGGATGTCCTTGGCGAAAGAATCTCGCTCAATAATTTTCGTCCATTGATGATCAACCAGTTTGTCTTTCATCAGATCTCCTCGATCCAGCCCCATGCCGGACGCTCATGCAATAGTCCATAACCATCCCTAACGCCAGTCGACGCGACCGCCGCCATCATCATCATCATCATCATCATCATCATCATCTGCACTCAGCTACGCGAATCATCCGACACTTTATCTGTCGCGATTAGCGGGTCGATGCCCCAGTCACCGTGTAAATACCAATCGTCTCCGATCATCTCGGCCGGATGCATTGTGCGATCGGAACCGTTCCCGCACGCCATGGAATTCGTCGGACAGTATCTATCGCACCCCCAGCAAATGCGCTCGGGATGTTTCGGGTGGATGGGAAAATTCTTGGCCATGCCTATCTCCAAGTAACGTATAGGAGTGCCTTCAACCTATAGCGCCTGGGCGGAAATGCGCTTGATACAAATCAAGAACCACGCATTAAGATGCGTGCGTCACGCCGTGACACTGATGAAGCTAAGCTGCTCTGTATTGAAAGTGCTCGCAGGATGGTCAGCGTCAGCGATTTCCGGCCCCCTCGGACGGCACATACCTTTACCTGGAGATCTTTCTTATGCCTGAAAAGACCGCTTCATCAGTGCCTTCGGAACAACCCCAGAGCGCACTCTCAAAATGGGACGATGAAGATGCAGCAGGATCACGCCATGTCGAGGCGTTTGACCGAACACCTGAATTATCGAATGCCGAACTGGTTCATCTTCGTGTCCGTGTGATAGCCCTGGAAAATCTGGTTATCGCTTTGCTAGCGCAAGGGCCGGATCAACAACTTGCTGTAGCCCGCGAAATGGCCTCCTACATCTCGCCGAGACCGGGTTTCACCCAACACCCGCTAACGGTTCATGCGGCCTCCCACATGTTCGACAGCGTCGACCGCGCCGTGCGTTTTCGAAAACTCTCCGCGTTATAAACCTGATCGCTCCAAAAATTGACGCTAATCATTATTATTCGCAAGAAAGCCTCCTAGACTAGGGCCCTTACTCCTCAGTGCCCTCAGGAAGACCTCATGCGTGCCCCTTTTTTGCTGTCATTCGCCCTGATCTTGCTTGCACCGCTTGCCCACGCCAAGGAATACCCGATCGGGGAACCTCAGTCATGCCCGGGGCTGGAAGTCGGAGCGGTGTATTTGCAGCCAATCGAGATGGCTCCTGCCGGGATGATGCGGGCCACTGCGGATTCCGATGTTCACCTGGAAGCCGACATTCGGGCCACCGCTGACAATCGCCAAGGCTTTCAGGAAGGCAGTTTCATGCCCTACCTCAGCGTCTCTTTCAATCTGAAAAAACAGGGCAGCGAGTCGGAAATCAACGGTGACTTCCATGCGATGGTGGCCAATGACGGTCCGCACTATGGCGACAATGTAAAGCTGCTCGGCCCTGGTAAATACCACTTGACGCTCACCGTGCTGCCACCCAGCGGTCATGCGTCCCTCGGGCGTCATACCGACAAGGAAACAGGTGTGGAGCCCTGGTTTGAACGCTGCGAACTGCACTACACGTTCATCTATGCCGGCATTGGCAAAAAAGGTGGCTATTGAATGAACCGCCCACAGCCCGCACCGCGCGGCCCAAGGAGGTTCGCCTGGGTTCACCCGCGCGTTGTCTGGTTGATTCTGGCCTGGATGACCACGCCATTGACCGCCTACGCAGAGTTACCCAGCTACGAGCTGAGCCTGAACGACGGGCACTTTATCCCTGCCTTATTAGAGGTGCCTGCCGGTCAGCGCTTCAAGATCGTTCTGAAAAACATAGGTAACGGTCCAGCAGAATTCGAGAGCACGCCGTTGCGGGTCGAAAAGGTCCTGTCGCCGGGGGTGACAACCTTCGTCGTCATTCACCCCCTCAGACCCGGTCACTATCCGTTCTTCGACGAGTTCAATCCGCAATTGCCAGAGGGCGGCATCCTCGCCAAATAACCAGGCCGCACACGGGGTTTTTCATGAATCAATCAATGTTCATCGTCTGGCGTGAAAGCGTCGAGGCGCTGCTGGTGATCGGCATTCTCCAGGCCTGGGTCAGCCAACAAAGCCAAGGCAATCGTCTGGCCAGATACTTATGGACCGGGGTGACTCTGGGATTGTTGCTGTCGGGATTGTTGGCAGCGCTGATTCTGTTTGCCGGAGAAGCCATGAGTGGATCGGCCAACGAATGGTTCCAAGCCGCACTGGCATTGATTGCCAGCCTGCTGATTGTGAAAATGGTCGGCTGGATGCATCGTCATGGACGCACCCTCAAGCATGATCTACGGCGCCATGCCGATAGCCACCTGGCTCGGCAAGGTGGCCTTGGTCTGTTGTTGCTGGCAATGCTCGCGGTCAGTCGCGAAAGCAGCGAAACCGTAGTTTTCCTCTACGGCGCTGGAGCTCAGTTGCGCGGCCCGCAGCTCGGACTGTTCGCAGTCGGTGGGGTGTCGGGACTGGTGCTGGCAACGTTGACCATCGCCCTGCTGCACAGCAGCCGCCGATTCATTTCATGGCATAGGTTCTTTGTGATCAGCGAAATCCTTTTGCTCATGCTCGGCGCAGCCTTGTTGGTCAGCGGCACCGAGCGGATTGGCGGCCAACTGCTCGCCCTGGATCTGCCGGAAGTGGTTTATAGAGGCGTTGGTGAAGCCCTCTGGGACAGCAGCGCGTTGCTGAGTGACAGCCGCGGGCTGGGTGGCTTCCTCGCTGGCTTTACAGGTTATAGGGCAACCCCCAGTTGTGTGACCTTGCTGGTGTTGGTCGGCTACTGGCTGGCCGTCGGCGGCTGGTTGCGGCAACACCCTACGGGAAAAACCCCATGCCTGACCTGAGTCGCTGCAATCAATGGCTCCAGCGCCTGGGTCACGGAATGCGCCGCCACGCGCCAGTGATTCGCGCCGTGCAATGGGCCGTTGTACTTTTCTATGCCTTGCTTTTAGTGATACCCGCGATGTTACCGCTACCGGACAGCCAGGCACGGTTCCTCGACAACCTGACCTTGCTCGCGCAATTCCTGTTCTGGGGCATCTGGTGGCCATTCGTACTGTTGTCGATGGTGCTGTTCGGCCGGCTGTGGTGTGGTGTTCTGTGTCCGGAAGGGTCTCTGACCGAGTGGGCCAGCCGCTACGGCAAAGGCTTGGGCGTGCCGCGCTGGTTACGCTGGAGCGGCTGGCCAACGTTGGCGTTTTGCCTGACCACCCTCTACGGCCAATTGATCAGCGTTTATGACTACGCTCAAGCGGCGCTGTTGATTCTAGGGGGTTCGACGGTCGCAGCAGTCATCGTCGGCTTGCTGTTCGCCCGTGGCAAGCGGGTCTGGTGCCGATACCTGTGCCCGGTCAGTGGGGTCTTTGCCCTCCTCGCCCGACTGGCACCCGTGCATTTCAAGGTAGACGAACAACGCTGGATGGAAAATGCCGAACCACGCCTGCCGCCGCCCAATTGCGCCCCCTTGCTCGATATCCGTCGCCTGCAAGGGGCCAGTGACTGCCATGCCTGCGGACGCTGTAGCGGGCAACGCGGCGCGGTTCGGTTGATCGCCCGCTCCAGCAATCAGGAAATTCTTCAATCAACGAAACACAGACTATCGCCCTGGGATGCACGACTACTGCTCTTCGGCGTGATCGGTCTGGCCATGGGCGCTTTTCAGTGGACAGTCAGCCCGTGGTTCGTCTCCCTCAAACAACAGCTCGCCTCATGGTTGGTGGAACAGGACCTGCTCTGGCCCTTGCAGGACAACGCCCCCTGGTGGCTACTCACGCATTATCCGCAGCTCAACGACAGCTTCAGTTGGCTAGACGGCTTCAGCATTATTACTTATCTGGCCTTGAGTTCGATGCTGCTGGGTACGGCCTTGCTGATTCTGTTGCGTTTCACCGCGCGACTGGCAGGAAATCCGGCACTGTATTCGCCCCTGGCCCTGACCCTCACGCCCCTTGGCGGCGCCGGGCTGTTTCTGGGGCTGTCGGCAACTACCGTAAAATTGCTGCGCTATGAAGGTCTGCTGGTGGAGTGGGTGCAGCCGACAAGGGCATCGCTGTTGATGGCGGCGATGGGTTGGAGTTTGTCGCTGGGCTGGAAACTACTGGGCCACGAGCAGGTTTCATTGCCTCGGCGCGTCGCAGGCAGCGGGTGCCTGTTATTGGCTAATGGGTTGGTGGGGTATGGCTGGTGGCTGCGATTTTGGGGTTGGTAGCCGTCTCAAAGTGAAACTGTGGAGGTGTTCATCCCCCACGCAACACAAACTGCGGAAACAACTCACGCATGACAGCCCAAAGATCGGCTTGCTCAGCCTGTGCCGAAACGCTCGACAGGTGCGGATCAAGCATCCGCGCAGTCCTGACCAACTGCACGGCAAAACATTTGACCCCTTGAGCACTCAAACGCCGGGCCAGAGTCAACAACTGTGTCGGGTCGAACAAGTGCCAATGCACCGTAGTCCGACACTCATAGTCGACACCGCTGGCCAACAGATGCTCCAGGCTCAGCCAGTTGGCGGCACCGCTGCCCCCGACCCGGGTAATGGTTTGACAATCCTCAGGCAACGCCTTGATATCGAAACCGACCCAATCGGCCCCTCTAACGGCCTTGGCAAAGGCGGCCGGTTTGATTCCGGCGCTGTGCAAACCGATACGAAATCCCATCTCTCGCACTTGTTCCATAGCGCCAGGCAAGCCGTCCTGCAGCGTTGGCTCTCCGCCGCTGAACACCACGGCATCGAGCAAGCCCTGACGACGTCGCAGAAACGCCAGCACCTGACACCAATCCACTTCTTCACTGCCGCGAGGCGGGATCAATTGCGGGTTATGGCAATAACGACAGCGCCAGGCGCAACCCTGGCAAAACAACACGCAGGCTAGCTGTCCCGGATAGTCGAGAGTGGTCAGGGGCACCATGCCCCCGACCCGAAGCGTTCGACTCATTGGCGCCCGGCCAGCGCCGCACTTTCAGTGAAATGGACCCGTTCGCGATGCTCGGACTGCTTGCCCGGATTGAACGCCGATACCGGACGGTGATAGCCCATCACTCGGGTCCAGACTTCGCAGCGTTGACGTTGAGCCTGAGGCAGGGTTTGCGATGCATTCATGGTGAAGTTCCTTGCGGTGAGTGAATCGAAATCAATGAACGGTGCCGGTTTGCTGTTCCTTGAGCAGCAATGCCTCGTCGCATTTGGGGCAGAACTCATGTTCACCATCGAGGTAGCCATGTACCGGACAGATGGAAAACGTTGGGGTCACGGTCAGGTAAGGCAGGCGGAAACGTCCGAGTGCCTTGCGCACCAGCTGTTTGCAGGCCTCGGTCGAGGAAATCCGTTCGGCCATGTATAAATGCAGCACCGTGCCGCCGGTGTATTTGCATTGCAGTTCGTCCTGAAGCTCCAGCGCCTCGAAAGGATCGTCGGTATAGCCCACTGGCAGTTGCGAAGAGTTGGTGTAATACGGCGCTTCAACGCTACCAGCCTGAAGAATATCCGGATAACGTTTGCGGTCTTCCTTGGCGAAACGGTAAGTGGTGCCCTCGGCCGGGGTCGCTTCGAGGTTGTAGAGGTGCCCGGTTTCCTCCTGAAAACGCAGCAAAGTGGCACGTACATGGTCCAGCAGCTTCAGGGCAAACTCCCGGCCCTGCTCGGTGTGCATGCCCTGCTCGTCTCCGGTGAAGTTGCGCAGCATTTCATGCAGGCCGTTGAGGCCTATGGTGGAAAAATGGTTGCGCAAGGTGCCCAGATAACGCTTGGTGTAAGGGTACAAACCTGCGTCCATGTGGTGCTGGATCACCTTGCGCTTGACCTCCAGGCTTTCCATCGCCAGTTCCATCAGGGTGTCCAGACGGCGCAGCAGGCCGCTGATATCGCCCTTGAACACATAGCCCAGACGCGCGCAGTTGAGGGTAACGACGCCCAGTGAGCCAGTCTGTTCCGCCGAGCCGAACAAGCCGCCGCCGCGCTTGAGCAACTCGCGAACATCCAGCTGCAAGCGACAACACATCGAGCGCACCTGATTGGGTAGCAAGTCCGAGTTGAGAAAGTTCTGGAAGTACGGCAGCCCGTAACGTGCCGTCATCTCGAACAGGCGATCGGCATTCTCACTGTCCCAGGGGAAATCATGGGTAATGTTGTAGGTCGGAATCGGGAAGGTGAACACGCGCCCCTTGGCATCCCCGGCTTGCATCACCTCGATATAGGCACGGTTGAGCAGGTCCATCTCAGCCTGCAAATCGCCGTAGGCATAAGGCATTTCCACTCCGCCGACAACGGGAATCTGTTCACGTAGATCCTCCGGGCATACCCAGTCGAACGTCAGGTTGGTGAACGGTGTCTGGGTCCCCCAGCGCGAGGGCACATTGAGGTTGTAGATGAACTCTTGCAGCGCCTGGCGGACGTCCTTGTAGCTCAATTCGTCGTTGCGCACATAAGGCGCCATATAGGTGTCGAATGAGCTGAACGCCTGAGCCCCGGCCCATTCGTTTTGCAGGGTGCCGAGGAAGTTCACCATCTGCCCCAAGGCGCTACTCAGGTGCTGGGGCGGCCCTGCTTCGACACGGCCCGGCACACCATTGAGGCCTTCATGCAGCAACGTGCGCAGCGACCAACCGGCGCAATATCCAGCGAGCATGTCCAAGTCATGGATATGCAGATCGGCCTCGCGGTGGGCCTGACCAATGGCCTCGCTGTACACCTCATCCAGCCAGTAATTGGCAGTGACCTTGCCGGAGACATTAAGCACCAGCCCACCGAGCGAATACCCCTGATTGGCGTTGGCCTGCACCCGCCAGTCTTCGCGAGACAGGTACTCGTTCATCGAAGCAGCCACCTCGACGATCGCCTTGCGGTCACGACGCAGGCGTCCATGCTGCTCCCGATAGACGATGTAGGCACGCAGGGCCTGAAAGAAACCGGCATCCATCAAGACCCGCTCGACCCGATCCTGGATCTGCTCGACATGCAACTCCGGTAAATCCTCCAGATGGACCAGCACAGCGTCGAGCAACTCCTCGGCCATGGCCGCATCGACGAAATCATCGCTGGCGCGACCGGTGGCGATGATCGCCTGACGGATTTTGTCTGCATCAAAGGCGACCTGACTGCCATCGCGTTTGTGCAAGCGGTTACACCCTACTGTGATCAGCGTGCTCTGCATTTGGCCTCCAAACACTACATATAGATGTTTTAACTGTTAAAAACACAACATGCAGTTAAGACTACGGACAAAGGACTCATCTGCAATTGATCGACGTCAAGAATCGTCAGCAAAAAAAAGGCCGCCCACGGCGGCCAGAAAACACGAAAGATCAACCGCCACTCATGCTCATGAAGCGCAGAATCTGCACCTCACCTTCGGGGTTGAAATCGTGACGCAACGGCTTGCCGAGCAAGGCTTGGCGCACTGCGTTGATCACCGGTTGGTCCTCCAGCGGATAGCGGCGCAGCAAACCGCGCAAATCAAGGGCATCGTCCTGACCCAGGCAAAGCAACAGCCGCCCTTCAACCGTCATCCGCACCCGGTTGCAGCTGCCACAGAAGTTGTGGCTGTTGGGTGAAATGAAACCGATCCGGGTATCGGGGTAGCGCTCCAGGCGCACATAACGTGCAGGTCCGCCGCTGTTTTCGGTGCTGTCGAGTAACCGATGACGACTCGCGATCAGTGCACGTACCTCGTCGCTGGAACAGAATGTCTCGCCCCGCGAACGTCCGACGTCGCCCAAGGGCATCTCTTCAATGAAACTGATATCGATGTGTTGCTCGATGGCGTACTGCACCAACCCCAAGACTTCATCGAAGTTGCGCCCTTTCATGACCACGCAATTGAGCTTGATCCGCTCAAAGCCCGCACCGCGAGCCGCTTCGATGCCGCTGAGCACCTGATCGAGATCGCCGTTGCGGGTGATGGCGCGAAATTTCTCCCCGTCCAGGCTATCGAGGCTGATATTCATCCGCTTGACCCCGGCCTCCGCCAACGGCCGGGCCAAACGGCCCAGTTGCGAGCCGTTGCTGGTCATCACCAATTCGCGCAGACCGGGCAAAGCGGCGATGTTGCGGCACAGGCCGACAATACCGGGGCGAATCAGCGGCTCGCCGCCGGTCAGGCGGATTTTGCGCACTCCCAGACCGACAAACAGCGTCGCCAGGCGCTGCAACTCTTCGAGCGTAAGGACCTGCTGACGCGGCAAGAAGGTCATATTTTTCGCCATGCAATACACACAGCGAAAATCACAACGATCTGTCACCGACATCCGCAAATAATCGATCTGCCGCCCAAAACCATCCTGCATGACAGCGCTCATTACATCTCCCGGTTTGCCAAAGGTTACTGCACCAGCGGTGAGTCGGCGCCCTGCAGGTGAATACCGCGAATATCCGCGGCACCGATCAGGGTTTGCAGGTACTGCACCAAGGCTTTCTGCCAGACACCTTGCTGCAGCTGCGTGCGAATCGCTGTCGAAACCACCTCATAGGGCAACGGCATGCCTTCGATCCGTTGATCGACACTGATCACGTGCCAGCCGTAGCGACTCTCCAACGGTTTACTGGCCAGTCCCGGCGCAAGGGTAAACAGCTGGCGTTCCAGCTCGGGCACGGTTTGCCCTTTGCTGATCTGCCCCAGCGAGCCCCCTTGGGCTTTCGACGGACAGGCCGAATACTTCTGCGCCACCTCGGAGAAGCTGCCGGGGAAATCCTCCAGGCGCTGTAGCAGTACTTCTGCCTGATCGTGCGCCAGGCCGCGGGCCTCGGCATCGTCCGGGGCGCACTCAAGCAGAATGTGCCGCACCGCTAACAGCGGCGCGCTGTGGAAGCGTCCGCGATTGTTTTCGTAATAACGAAGGCTGGTTTCCTCATCACACTGAGGCACCTGCACCTCACGTTCGAGCAACAAACGGGTGGCCGCTTCCTCTTCGTTCTCACCGGCACCTATCTGCAACGACAGGTCGAGTTCGGCGATCCGCTGCTGCAACAATTCGCGGATCACCAGCGCCCTGGCGGCCAGATAGACCGCCTCCTCGCGGCTTTCGGCCGGGTGATATTGCAGCTCCAGAGCCATCATTTCTGGGGTGATCGATACATCGTTGACGCTGATGATCGGCCATTCCTGTTCGCTGCTGGCGATCAACTGCACCGGGGCGCCGTCGGCAGCCGCCGGTTCAGTTGCGCCTGATTCAACCGGGAGGGGCTCAAACTGCACCGCCCCGCCTGACGCGATATCGACGACGCCGGGCGCCGAGGACTCCGCTTGCTTTGAAGATCCGCAGCCACCGCTGCCGCCGTTACCGCCGCCACATCCACATCCACCTGACATGATTGCCTCCTCAGATTTTCTGCCGAACGATTTGATAACGCCGTCCCAGGTACCAGATCGGTGCACTGATCATGTGTACAAGACGGGTGAAGGGGAACAGCACGAACAGGGTCAAGCCGAGAAACACGTGCAGTTTGTAGGTCAAACCGACCGGTTCGATGGCCGCTGCCGCTTCCATCGGACGCAACAGCACGGTGTTCTGCGCCCATTCGGCGAGCATCACCATCACCGAGCCGTCCATGTGCGAAGTGGACGCCACGATCGTCAGCAGACCGAGTACCAACTGCGCCAGCAACACCAGCAGAATTAAAATATCTGAAGGGCTGGAAGTGGCGCGGACCCGTGGATCAGTGAGCCGTCGATTGACCAGCATCAGCAGACCAATCAGGCACAACAGGCCAAAAACCCCGCCGGAGACCATCGCCAGCAACTGCTTGTTCTCAGTGCTGATCACATGGTGATAAACCGACGCGGGCGTCAGCAGGCCGACAAAGTGCCCAGCCAATACAAACAACACACCAATATGGAAGAAGTTGCTCGCCACGCGCATCCCGCGCTTGTTGAGCATCTGGCTGGAACCAGCCTTCCAGGTGTACTGCGAGAGATCGAAGCGTGCCCAACTGCCTAACAGGCAGATCGCCAAGGCGACATAGGGGTACACCCCGAACAACAACAGATTCCATTTAGACATTACCTACCTCCCCGGCTGGCACGGCGGCCAACCCTTCATGCTGAAAATCGACCCAGTGCAGCGGGACTGCGCTTTCCTCACGGGCCTTGCCCGGCGCACTCGGCAGGGAGCCACAACGGTCCTGCTGTTCAGCCTGGAGAAAGTCCACAGCCTCTTCTTCCCATATCTTGTCGAGGGCTTCGAGGGAGTCGTCGCGGGGTTCCGCTGCAACCTGTGCGCGCAGATCGGCCACCGCCTGATGGGGCTCGGCTCCGGCGATCTGCAGCAGCGCCCGGAAGCAACTGGCATACGCACTCTCACGCTCTTCCAGACGCGCCGCCAGCAAGGCCAACAGATGCGACACATCGGCCAGGCCCTCGCGAGCCTCGATGTCTTCGCGGGTGGAGAGGAACTCCAGATACAGCGGGATGTAGTCCGGCAGCTCTTTGACGCCGATGGCAAAACCGGCCTCCTCGTATTGCGCCATCATGTCGACCATGGCTTGACCCCGGTCACGGGATTCGCCGTGCACATGCTCGAACAGCAGCAGCGACAGCGAGCGACCCCGACCAAACAGCGCACCGTAGTGCTCCTGCCCGTCCATCAGGTCATTGGCGCAGATCAGCTCAAGCAATTCGAACAACGCGCCGCGCTGCTTGGGGCTGATTTCCCGGGCCTGGATAATCGCCTGTTCCAGTTCTTCACGGCCGGCGATCAATGTCTCGGTCGGATAATCGAGCAGAAGCGAAATCACTTTGAGAATGCGCATGCTCATTCCTCCCACAACTGAACGGTTTTCAGGATGTCGCGGCGGTTGGCTTTCTTCGCGCCAAACATATTGGTGTCGGAACTGCCACTGCAGCCGCTACCGAAACTGAAGCCGCAGCCCGAGCGCTCGGCAAAGGCATCGCTCATGGCATCTTCACGGTGGGCACTGGGCACCACGAAACGGTCTTCGTAGTTGGCAATCGCCAGGTAGCGATACATCTCCTCGACCTGGGCCACGCTCAAGCCGACATCCGCGAGCACTTGCAAGTCCTGAACGCCATCGACTTGTTCGGAACGTTTGTAGGCACGCATTGCCAGCAAGCGTTTAAGCGCACGCTTGACCGGTTTTTCATCGCCTGCGGTCAGCAGGTTGGCCAGGTACTTCAGTGGAATACGCAGGCTGTCAACGTCCGGGATCACCCCGTTCATGCCCACGGTGCCGGCAGTGGCGGCGTTCTGGATCGGTGACAGCGGCGGTACGTACCAGACCATTGGCAAGGTGCGGTATTCCGGGTGCAGCGGCAGCGCCAGCTTCCAGTCCACGGCCATTTTGTAGACCGGCGAACGTTGTGCGGAATCGATCACCGACTGCGGCACACCGTCGGCCAGGGCCTGGCGAATCACTGCCGGGTCGTTCGGGTCGAGGAAGATCTCCAGTTGTTTTTCGTACAGATCCTGCTCATTCGCCGTGCTCGCCACTTCGCTGATGCGGTCGGCGTCATACAGCAGCACACCGAGGTAGCGAATCCGCCCGACGCAAGTTTCGGCACAGACCGTCGGCATCCCGGCTTCGATACGCGGGTAGCAGAAGATGCACTTCTCGGATTTACCGCTTTTCCAGTTGAAGTAGATCTTCTTGTACGGGCAGCCGCTGATGCACATCCGCCAGCCACGGCATTTTTCCTGGTCGATCAGGACAATCCCGTCTTCTTCGCGCTTGTAGATCGCCCCGCTCGGGCAGGCCGCTGCGCACGTAGGGTTGAGGCAGTGCTCGCACAGACGCGGCAAATACATCATGAATGTATTTTCATACTCGCCGTAGATGTCGGCCTGGATCTTGTCGAAGTTCTTGTCTTTGCGCCGTTTGGCGAATTCGGTACCGAGGATTTCCTCCCAGTTCGGGCCCCACTCGATTTTTTCCATACGCTTGCCAGAAATCAGCGAGCGCGGCCGTGCCGTTGGCTGGTGCTCGCCCAGCGGTGCGGTGTGCAGATGCTGGTAATCGAAGTCGAAGGGTTCGTAGTAATCATCAAGGCTCGGCAGATCCGGGTTGGCAAAAATGTTCGCCAACACGCGGAATTTACCGCCAATGCGCGGGTTAATCGTGCCGTTGGCATTGCGGATCCAGCCGCCCTTCCACTTGTCCTGGTTTTCCCATTCTTTCGGGTAACCGATCCCGGGTTTCGATTCGACGTTGTTGAACCAGGCGTATTCCATGCCTTCGCGACTGGTCCAGACGTTTTTGCAGGTGATTGAGCACGTGTGGCAACCGATGCATTTGTCCAGGTTCAGAACCATGCCGATTTGTGAGCGAATCTTCATCTCAGTTCTCCTCGATTTCGGTCGGCAGGGGACGCGGCAGGTCATCGCCTGTCGAACCATCGAGCCAGTCGACTTTGGCCATCTTGCGCACCACGACGAATTCATCGCGGTTGCAACCGACCGTGCCGTAATAGTTGAAACCGTAGGCTTGCTGGGCATAGCCACCGATCATGTGGGTTGGCTTGAGCACAACGCGGGTGACCGAGTTGTGATGACCTCCACGGGTCTTGGTGGTTTCGGAACCGGGTACGTTCACGATCCGTTCCTGGGCGTGGTACATCATCACCATGCCTTCCTTGACCCGCTGACTGACCACCGCCCGGGCGGTCAGCGCACCGTTGATGTTGAAGCACTCGATCCAGTCGTTGTCTTCGATACCGGCGCGTTTCGCGTCGATCTCGGAGAGCCAGACAATCGGCCCACCACGGCTGAGGGTGAGCATCAGCAGGTTGTCGCTGTAAGTGCTGTGGATGCCCCATTTCTGGTGCGGAGTGATCCAGTTCAGGACGATTTCGGTTTCGCCATTGCTGCGCTTGCCTTTCACCCCTTCAATGGTGCGGGTGTTGACCGGCGGCCGATAACTCATCAGTTGCTCACCGAACGCCTGCATCCACGGGTGATCCTGATAGAACTGCTGGCGACCGGTGATGGTGCGCCATGGAATCCCTTCGTGAACGTTGGTGTAACCGGCGTTGTAGCTGACGTGATCGTCTTCGAGTCCCGACCAGGTCGGGCTGGAAATGATCTTGCGCGGCTGCGCCTGAATGTCGCGGAAACGAATCGCCTCGTGAGCCTTGGACAGCGCCAGATGGCTGTGGTCGATCCCGGTGAATTCCGACAGCGCGGCCCAGGCCTTGACCGCCACCTGGCCGTTGGTTTCCGGCGCCAGGGACAGGATCACTTCAGCGGCATCGATCGCCGTGTCGATTTTCGGCCGACCCTGGCTGATACCGGCTGCGCCTTCGTGGTGATTGAGCTCACCGAGGAATTTCACTTCATCGTCGGTGTTCCAATTGATGCCCTTGCCACCGTTGCCGTTCTTCTCAAGCAATGGCCCAAGGGACGTGAACTGTTTGTAAATGTTCGGGTAGTCACGCTCCACCACGTGCAAGTTCGGGGCGTTTTTGCCTGGTTCCGGGGCCACGCCGGCACTTTTCCAGTCGGTACCGCCGAATGGCTGGGCCAGTTCGCCGACGCTGTCGTGCATCAGCGGGATGGTCACCAAGTCCTTTTCAACGCCCAGATGCCCTTCGGACATGCTGGAGAACGCCTTGGCGATGCCTTTGTAGATTTCCCAGTCCGAACGCGATTCCCAGGCCGGGTCGATGGCTGCCGACAACGGGTGAATGAACGGGTGCATGTCCGAGGTGTTCATGTCGTCTTTTTCGTACCAGGTTGCCGTCGGCAACACGATGTCCGAGTAGACGCAGGTCGAGGACATGCGGAAGTCCAGCGTGGTGACCAGATCGAGTTTGCCGATAGCGCCCTCGTCCACCCATTCCGCCTCTTCCGGCTTGCAGTCGCCAACCTTGCCGATATCTTCGTTCATCACACCGTTTTTGGTGCCGAGCAGGTACTTGAGCATGTACTCGTGGCCTTTGCCCGAGGAGCCCAGCAGGTTGGAGCGCCAGATGAACATGATGCGCGGGAAGTTCACCGGGCTGTCCGGCTGTTCGCAGGAGAACCGCAGGGAACCGTCCTGCAACGACTTGACCACGTAGTCTTTGGGGTCCATGCCAGCCGCAGCAGCGTCACGGCAAATATGCAGCGGGTTGGTGTTCAATTGTGGCGCGCTGGGCAGCCAACCGGCGCGTTCGGCGCGGATGTTGTAATCCAGGGCATGTTCGGGGAACTGACTTTTATCGGCCAGCGGCGAGAGCACGTCGTGCATGCTCATTTTCTCGTGACGCCATTGCGAGCTATGGGCGTAGAAGAAACTGGTGCCGTTCATTTGCCGTGGCGGACGATTCCAGTCCAGGCCGAATGCCAGTGGCAGCCAGCCGCATTGCGGACGGAGTTTTTCCTGACCGACGTAGTGCGCCCAACCGCCACCGGTCTGGCCGACACAACCACACAGCATGAGCATATTGATCAGCCCACGGTAGTTCATGTCCATGTGGTACCAGTGATTCATCGCCGCGCCGACGATGATCATCGAGCGACCCTTGGTCTTGTCGGCGTTGTCGGCGAATTCACGGGCGATCTGGATGGCTTTCTCACGGCTGACGCCGGTGATCTGCTCCTGCCAAGCCGGAGTGCCGGGTACGCTGGCGTCGTCGTAGTCCTTGGCCACGTTAGCGCCACCGAGGCCTCGATCGATCGCCAGATTGGCCGCCGACAGGTCGAACACGGTGGCGACTTTCGCCACGCTGCCGTCCGCCAGAACCACGTTATGCACCGGCACACGCCGGTATTGCACCGCATCGCCTGCCACGTGCTGGAAGTGTTCGTGGGACTCGCCGGCAAAATACGGGAACGCCACTTCGGCGACGTCATCACCGATCAGGCTCAGTTTCAGATCGATCTCACGGCCTTCGCCGCCTTCACGGGGAAGGATGTTCCACTTGCCCTTCTCGCCCCAGCGATAGCCGATGGAACCCTGAGGGGACACCAATTCGCCGCTGACATCCAGGGCGATGGTTTTCCATTCCGGGTTGTTTTCCTGGCCGAGATTGTCGGTCAGGTCACTGGCGCGCAAGAAGCGGTCCGGCTGGTAACCGGCGCCCGGCGCCTTGTCGACCATTTGCTTGAGCAGCACCAGCACCGGCAGATCGGTAAAGCGCTTGGCGTAGTCAGTGAAATAGGCGCTTGGCTTGTCCAGGTGGAATTCTTTGAAAATTACATGGTTGAACGCCTGGGCCAGCGCCGCATCGGTGCCTTGCTTGGGGTTGAGCCACAGATCGGTGAGCTTGGCCACTTCCGAGTAATCGGGAGTGATAGCGACCGTTTTGGTGCCCTTGTAACGGACTTCGGTGAAAAAGTGCGCATCCGGGGTACGGGTCTGAGGAACGTTGGAACCCCAGGCAATGATGTAGTTGGAGTTGTACCAGTCGGCCGATTCCGGCACGTCGGTCTGCTCGCCCCAGACCATTGGCGACGCCGGTGGCAAGTCGCAGTACCAGTCATAGAAGCTCAGGCACGCGCCACCTATCAGCGACAGGTAACGCGAACCTGCGGCATAGCTGACCATCGACATGGCCGGGATCGGCGAGAAACCGACGATCCGATCAGGGCCATATTGCTTAATGGTGTAGACATTGGAAGCCGCGATGATCTCGTTGACTTCCTCCCAGTTGGAACGAATGAAGCCCCCCATGCCGCGTTTGCTTTTATAGGAGTCGGCCTTGACCTTGTCCTCGACGATACTGGCCCAGGCTTCGACCGGTGCCATAGTCTGCCGCGCATCGCGCCAGAGTTTGAGCAACGGCTTGCGAATTTTCGGGTACTTGAGCCGGTTGGCGCTGTAGATGTACCAGCTGTAGCTGGCACCACGCGGGCAGCCACGGGGCTCATGGTTGGGCAGATCATTGCGGGTGCGCGGGTAGTCCGTCTGTTGGGTTTCCCACGTGATCAGACCGTTTTTGACGTAAATTTTCCAGGAACAGGATCCCGTGCAGTTCACCCCGTGGGTGGAACGCACGATCTTGTCGTACTGCCACCGCGAACGGTAGACGTTTTCCCAGTCGCGGGACTCCTTGCGGGTTTCTCCATGACCGTCGGAAAACTCGTTTTGCTTGCGATTGAAAAACCGCAGTTGATCCAGTAAATGACTCAAGGTGTATTCCTCTCAGGCTTGCCGCGGGGTCTGTGCCCCGCCCACGCAATGGTTGGATTCGGGTCGTGTCAGCAGGGCGTCGCGGCGCCCTTGCGGGCGTACCACCACCAAGTCACCACAATGCAACTCAGGTAAAAGCCGACGAACATATAGAAGGCCATCTCCGGGCCGCCGGTCTGCGCCATCGAAGTGCCGAAGGATTTGGGAATGAAGAACGCACCGAAGGCGCCCATCGCAGAACTGAAGCCGAGCACTGCAGCCGACTCCTTGCCGGCATTTTTCATCGCTTGTTCGCGGATGGCAGGCGCTTGCCCGGCGGAGAACTTTTCATGAAGGGTGCGGAAGATCACCGGGATCATCCGGAAGGTGGAGCCGTTGCCCACGCCCGTGGTGATAAACAGCAGCATGAACATGCCGAGGAAGCCGTAGAAGTTGCCACCCGAACCGTTCTGCGGCAGAAAGTGCAATACGCCGAAGACCATGACGATCATCAGGACGAAGTTCCACAAGGTCACTTTCGCGCCGCCGAGCTTGTCCGCCAACCAGCCGCCCAATGGGCGCACCAAGGCACCGACCAAGGGGCCGAGGAAGGCGAATTTCAAGGCGATGACATCCGGGAAGGAAGTTTTGATCAGCAGCGGAAAAGCTGCGGAGAAGCCGATGAACGAACCGAAGGTTGCCAGGTACAACCAGCACATCAGCCAGTTGTGCTTGCGCTTGAAGATCACTGCCTGCTCGCTGAACGAGGCTCTGGCGCTGGACAAGTCATTCATGCCGAACCAGGCAATCAGCGTCACCGCGACAATGAACGGCACCCAGATAAACCCTGCGTTCTGCAGCCACAACTGGCTGCCGTCTGGCAGGACTTGCGGTGCCCCGCCCATGAAGCCGAACACACCAAAGGTAATCACCAGCGGCACACAGAACTGCATCACCGAGACGCCCAGGTTGCCCAGCCCGGCGTTGAGGCCCAAGGCCGTACCCTGCTGGGACTTGGGATAGAAGAAGCTGATGTTGGACATGCTCGAAGCAAAGTTGCCGCCGCCGAAACCGCAGAGCAACGCAATCAGGACAAACACACTGTAGGAGGTGCTCGGGTCCTGCACGGCAAAGCCCATCCAGATCGATGGCAGCAACAGCGTCGCGGTACTCAGGGCGGTCCAGCGGCGGCCGCCGAAGATCGGCACCATAAAGGAGTAGAAGACCCGCAAGGTTGCGCCAGAGAGCCCAGGCAATGCCGCCAGCCAAAAAAGCTGATCGGTGCTGAAGCTGAAGCCAATGGCGTTCAAACGCACAATCACCGTGCTCCAGACCATCCACACTGCAAAGGCCAACAACAGCGCGGGAATGGAGATCCACAGATTACGTGTAGCGGTTTGTTTGCCGGTACGCCCCCAGAACGCGGGGTCTTCCGGGCGCCAGTCGTGAATGACCGGGCCTGAATCAGGCTTTTGCAGAACGGACATGTTCTTCTCCTTGGGCAATGCTGGAAAACGGGAATGGGGTCACTGGCGGCTGCTTACCGAGCCACGGACGTTTGCGGATTTCGCTGAAATACATCCAGGTGAGAGAGACCCAGACCACGCCATACATCAACATGAAGCAGGAGGAGCGCACGCCGGTCAGGTCCACCAGTGCGCCGAACAGAATCGGCAACACGAAACCGCCCAAGCCGCCGGCGAGGCCGACAATGCCGGACACCGCCCCCATGTTTTCCGGGTAGTCGTTGGCGATGTATTTGAAAACCGACGCCTTGCCGAACGCGAAGGCGATGCCCATGACGAACAGCAGCACAGTGAATAGCGTGGGGCTCAAGCCGATATGAAGGTTCAGCGGGCCGTTGATGGTCTGCACCTGCAATTGGGTCTGGGGATACGAGAGCAGGAACAAGCAGATCCAGCTGACCCACAACACCCACCAGGTGACGCTCTGAGGCCCCCAGCGATCCGACATCCAGCCGCCGACGGCGCGCAGTACGCCGCCGGGCAGGGAAAAGCAGGCTGCCAACAGAGCCGCGCTTTGCAAGTTGAAGCCGTATTCCTGCACGTAGTATTTGGTCATCCACAGCGCGAGGCCGACGTAGCCGCCGAAAACGATCGAGTAGTACTGGCAGTAACGCCACACCGCCGGGTCCTTCAACGCGCTTAGTTGTTCACGCAAGCTGGCGCCGGTGGCGCTGCGATGGCCTTTGTTTTCTGAGCTCAAGAACCAGAACAGCAGTGCAGTGATGAACAGGATTGCGCTGTAGACTTTCGGCACCAACTGCCAGCTGCCGGCAGCGATAAGCGCAGGAGCCAGAAACTTGGTCACCGCAGCCCCGGCATTCCCTGCACCGAAGATGCCCATGGCGAAGCCCTGATTCTCCTTGTCGAACCATTTGGCGACGTAGGCAATCCCCACTGAAAACGAGCCGCCGGCGAGGCCAACGAACAAGCCCAACGCCAAGAACTGCCAGTAGGCGGTGGCGTGGCTGATCAGATACAGTGGCGCCACGCAGGCCAGCATCAGCAGGAAGAACACGCTGCGCCCGCCGAAGCGGTCGGTCAGCAGGCCCAACGGCAAACGTACCAGCGAGCCGGTCAGCACCGGGGTTGCGGCGAGCAGGCCGAATTGGGTTTCGTTGAGCTGGAGAAGCTCCTTGATCGGCACGCCGAGCACGGCAAACATCATCCAGACCATAAAACACACGGTGAAGGCCAGCGTACTCATACCCAGCACTAGCCCTTGTTGCACACGCGGTTGGGTCACAACGCTCTCCAGTCAGTTATCCATGGCTGGAGACTAGTGAGGCGCACCCTGCAGAAAATTGACCCACATCAACGAAGCCCATGGCGGTATAAGCCTATGCTGATGGGCGCTACCTCCAAGGAGGTAGTCCAAAAAGACAATAAAACCCTATATTTATCAATATATTAACTTCGCCTTCAGACGTTTTAACCGACTGGGAGCGGCCGACAACTCTTTAGAGGTAGTGCGCCCGGGATCGGCTGCAAAACCACCCGCAGCCACCATTTGGAGTTCTACATGCCAGGTTTCCTCATCTTATTTCTGGATCGGCGCTGATGCTGCGCTGGTTGCGCAGCTCCCTGCCCGCTCGTGCGGCGCTAGCGGTAATACTGATCGCCATCCTGGCCCTCGCCAGCTCCCTGAGCGCCGGGCTTATCGCCTGGTTCAGTCAAGGCGATGCGGCGGCCATCAACACCGCCGGTTCCGTGCGCATGGAGACCTACCACCTGAGCTGGAAACTGGCCTCTGGCGCAACCGCCGAAGAAATCTCGAGCATCACCGACAGCCTGCAACAACGGCTGGACAGCCAGTCACTCAAGGCTGTGCTGGAAGATGGCCCGGCAACCGCGCTGCAGACCAGTTACCAACAAATCCAGCAACGATGGAACGCCGATTTACGTCCGGCGCTGGAGCGTGGCGACTCGGCGTTTTTCCAGGCCAACGCCTTGCCTTTCGTCGAGCAGCTGAACCAGTTCGTCAGCCTGTTGCAGCAACAAAGCGAACACAAACAAGGCTGGCAGCAGGCAATCCAGGGCATGGCCTTGTTCACCACCATCTTCATCCTGCTGATCGGTCTGTACGAGTTGCAGTACGGCGTCGTAAAGCCCTTGCAAGAATTGGTGGATGCCACCAAGCGCTTTCGCGACGCTGACTTCAAAGTGAGGGTCAACCATCAGTCGCAAGATGAGCTGGGCCAGTTGGCCATGAGTTTCAACGCCATGGCCGAAACAATCGAAGAGTCGCACCGTACTCTGGAGAGTCAGGTCCAACAGAAGACCCTGAACCTGCAACAAGCCAATGCTGCCCTGGAACTGCTGTACCAAAGCAGCCGCAGCCTGGCTACGCGCCTGGCCAATGCCGAAGGGCTGGATGAACTGATCCGTCGCTTCCAGCAACGCCTGCCTGGCTTGCGTCTATCGCTGTGTTTACGCGGCGCGGTACAGGCACCCGCCTCGCACATGCTCGCCCTGCATGGCGAAAACCAGCGGGAAGTCTGTGCCAGCAGTGAATGCGCCACCTGCCAGAAACACACTAAATCGAGTCCGAAAACTTTCAGCATCAGCAACCAGGGCAACGAACTGGGTGAGCTCAAAGCGTATTTTGACGACGGGCATCGGGCACAGAGTTGGGAGTCCCAACTGATCCAGGCGTTGGCCAACCTGATTGGCACCTCGCTCTCGCTCAAACGTCAGCGCGAACAGGATCATCGCCTGCTGCTGCTCGAAGAACGCACCATCATCGCCCGCGAGCTGCACGACTCACTGGCCCAGGCGCTGTCGTACATGAAGCTCCAGGTCAGCCGCATGCAAACCCTGATGCGCCGTGGCGAACCGGTCGAAACCCTGGAAACAGTCACCGCCGAACTGCGCGAAGGGCTGAACAATGCCTACCGCCAGTTACGCGAACTGTTGACCACCTTTCGCTTGCAGATTCACGACGAAGGGCTGGTGCAAGAACTCAAGGACACCGCCCTGGAGTTCTCCCGCCGTGGGGATTTCCTGGTGCACCTGCACGTCGATACCCTGGCCTTTCAACTGTCGGCCAGTGAGCAAATCCACATTCTGCAAATTACTCGCGAAGCGCTGTCCAACTGCTCGCGCCACGCCCATGCGCAAAACGCCTGGCTGCAACTGCGTCAGGATGGCGAAACCGTCAGGCTCTCGGTCGAAGACGATGGTCGGGGCTTCAGCGGCAATACCGACAAGCGTGAACACCACGGCCTGACCATCATGGAAGAACGCGCCCGCAGCTTGCACGGTCAACTGCAAATATGTTCCCGAGTGCCGCAAGGCACCCTCGTCCAACTGGAATTCCAACCGGAGTTTCTCGGGCAGCAAACAGAAGGTAGCGTTTCATGAATTCGCCCCTGCGACACAGAATCCTGCTGGTGGACGATCATCCGATGATGCGTCATGGCATCCGCCAAATGCTCGAACTCGAGGATGATTTCGAGATCGTCGGTGAAGCCGGAAACGGTGAGGAAGCACTCGCGCTCATAGAGCCGTTGCAACCCGATCTGATATTGCTCGATAACAACATGCCGCAGATGAATGGCATTGAAACCCTGCGGCGGTTACGGGCCACGCACTACACGGGAAAGGTGCTGCTGTTTACGGTGTCGGACGCCGAAGATGATATTCGTGACGCGCTGCGCCTGGATGCCGATGGCTACCTGCTCAAGGACATGGAGCCCGAACTGTTGATTCAATACATTCGTGATGCATTGAACGGTGCACTGGTCATCAGCCCCGGTCTGACTCGGGTCATGGCCCAAGCACTGCGTTCACCACCACGCCAGACTGTGGTGGAACTGACCGAGCGCGAACGCCAGGTACTGAAAACCATTGCCAGCGGCTTTAGCAACAAGGTCATCGGGCACAAGCTGGGCATCACCGAAGGTACGGTCAAGGTTCACGTCAAAAACCTGCTGCACAAGCTCGGCTTGCGCTCGCGGGTAGAGGCGGCCGTGTGGGCCATGGAGCATCTGCGCAGCACCAGCTGACGGACATCCCTCTTTGGAGGTAGACCTGCGGAGGCATAGGCCGAAGGGTCCGCGAGCTCTACCATGACCGCCAGCGGAGGTACGCCATGCTGACCCACCCTTCAATCGTTTTAATCTTGCGCCGTCACCACCTGTTCAGCCAATTGCCGGAAAGGGTCTTTCAGGACGTCTGCAATCTGGCCAATCTCAAACATTTGGGCTGTCACGCCACACTCATGCACCAAGGCGATCCGGCCAAACGTTTTTTTTTGCTGGTCAGCGGTCAGATCAAGCTGCACCGGGTCACGGGTGAAGGTCAGGAAAACCTGGTGGAGATCATCCATGCCGGGCAAACCTTCGCCGAAGCCTTGCTGTTCAGCCAGGCCAGACTCTACCCGGTGAGTGCCACGGCGCTGAAGGACTGCGTGCTGGTCAGCATTGAGGGCAGCCATTACCGCAACGCCCTGGAAGATCAGCCGAAGATCTGCCTGGCGATCCTGGCGAGCATGAGCATTCACCTGCACCAGCGCCTCAAGGACATTGACACCCTGACCCTCGCCAACGCCAGCCGACGGGTCATCAATTTCCTGTTCCAGGAACGGGACCCGGTCAACGGCCAGATCGTCTTGCAGGTGTCCAAGCGTCTGGTGGCGTCGAAACTGGGGATCCAGCCGGAAACCTTCTCGCGCATTTTGCATCGTCTGGTCGAGAGCGGCCTGATCACCATGGAGCGCCGCAATATCCGCATCCTCGCCGAAGAGGATCTGGCCGCCTACCAACAGTAGCCGCCCCCGGATTTGACCATGGTCAAGGCACAATGCTGCCAGCCTTGCACACTGGCAGAGTCCATCAGTGGAGAATGTTCATGCCCGATTCAACCCTGCCTTTGGTCTACTCCTGCTCCGGCTGTTCGAATGTCGCACAACTGGCCAACACCTTGGCCTTGCGCCTGGATCGCGCAGGCCTGGCCGAAATGTCCTGCATCGTCGGTGTCGGCGGCCATGTCGCGCCGCTGGTCAACAAAGCGCGCTCGGGACGGCGGATCCTCGCGCTGGACGGCTGCCCGCTGCAATGCGTCGAAGCCTGCCTGAACCAGCACGGCCTACACGCCAATGTGCACCTGATCCTCAGCCATCACGGCCTGCGCAAACGCTATGGCGAGGACTGCACCGAGGAGCAGAGTGATGAGTTATTCGAGGAGATCAAACGGTTGATCGTCGGGGAGGATTGTGAGGAGAAAAACCGGATAATCGTAGCCGCCGAGACGATGGTTTGAGGATCTGGCAGGGTCTTGATGCAATGAAAATCCAATGTGGGAGAGTGTACATCTGCGAAAGATAGCCGGCTGTAAGGCCGCCTTCATCGCAGGCAAGCCACACACCGAATCTGCGTAGGTCACAGCAATGCAGATTCTCACCCCGCCGCCAACCCCTTCCCTGCCCGCTCCAGATTGCGCCACAACCAAACAGGCAATACATCAGGGTCCAGGCTATCGATCAGGTTCTTCAACGCCAACCCCAATTCGGTATCCCCCTCAATCACCAGACGCCTGCGAAAAAACAGGGTGTCAGGGTCCTCCTGACGACTGGCCAGGAGTAAAAACTCCCGCCAGTTGCCACTGATGGTCACTTGCGCCTTTGCTCGCTCGGCGATCTGCAATCCCTCACGCCCCAGGGTCAGGTACCAAGACAAGCTCAGATCTGGAATCCGCAGGCACATCCAACGACCCCGTAGCAGTTCAAAACTGCCGTCGCGCAGCGGCTCGGCGAGGCAGCGATTGAGCGCTTGCTGCAACACCAACCGCTGTACGGCAAAAGGCACTCGGTGCGCCAGCGGCAACAACCGATCAGCACCTTTCAATAACCATTTTTTTCGGTTCAACACAGGCCTGCCTCCTCGACGCGCAACATGCCAGCCTGGCCATGCCAATAACCATTACAGCCCTCAACGAACAGCGGCGGCGTCTCGCCCAGGCGAACCCGTTGATAGGCGGCAATCACTTCCTCCATGCCCTGGGCTCGCGGGCTCAGGCGCAACAGATCGGCACCGCAGGCCACCAGTCCGGAATAATCAGCCAGCAGGTTGGTCACGTCGGCCGACATTGTTTGAATGCCGTTGATGGTGAACAACGGCTGGCCTTCCTGACTGCTCAAGGCCAGGCCGTCGGGGTAGTTGATGCAGCAAAACTGACAGTCGTCCTTGGGTCGGTTTTCCGCCCTGGCGGTAAAGCAGCGTGCGGAATAGGCCAGGGGCAAATGCCCATAGGCAAAGATTTCAACTTCCGGCACCTCACGTCCCAACTCGCGCACCTGCTCGATCACATCGCCAATCAGCGCCGCCGAACACTCCACCGGTGGCACCCAGCGGGTCATTCCGCAGTCCAGCAGTTGCGTCAGCGCATGGCCGTTGTACAGATTGAGTGCCGGGCCACCAACAAAGGGCAGCTTGCGCTCGGCCAGAAACTGCACCGCGCCCATGTCGTTGGCTTCCACCAGCAACTGGCCGTTGTCGCACAGGCGGCGCAGGCTGGAGAGCTCGGAGGCTGCTTCGATCAGCGTCAGGCTGGAAAGCACCATCTGCGCCTGGCTGCACTCGTGCAACTCGCGCCCCAGGCCCAGCCATTGATCCAATGAAAATGCCCGGCGTTTCGAACACACGGTTTCCCCCAGATAAATCACATCCAGAGGCAAGGCCGACATCTCGGCGTAAAAGTTACTGAGTTGCTCTTTGTCCCAATAAAACAGGACCGGTCCCAAGCTGAGCTTCATGTCCAGTCCCTCATTGCCATGATCGATGATAAGCACCCAATGTGGTCTGGCTGCCTTCGGACAAACCGGCCAGCACCTGACGCCATTCATCCTTGACCCGAAAGCTGCCCGGCGAGCCGCGATGGGCATCCAGGGCGGCGCGCCAGACGCGGGTGACTTGTTCCACATAGGCGGGGCTGCGTTGGCGACCCTCGATTTTTACCGCTTCGACGCCGATAGCCGCCAGTTCCGGCAGCAGATCCAGGGTATCGAGACTGGTAGGTTCCTCCAGCGCATGAAAGCGCTTGCCACCCACCAGAAAACGGCCTTTGCACAAGGTCGGATAACCGGCGGGTTCGTCAGGGGTGTAGCGATCGATCAGGACTTCACTGAGGCGTGCGCTCAGGCCTTGGGCGTCTTCGCTCCAGCGTACTGCCTTGGCCGGCGAACAGACGCCACACAGGTTCGGCGATTCGCCCGTGACGTAGGAGGAAAGGTGGCAACGCCCTTCGGCCATGATGCACAAGCTGCCGAAGCCAAAGACTTCAATGGGCACCGGACTGCTGGCGGCAACCTGGCGCACTTGCGTCAACGACAGCACCCGAGGCAGCACGGCGCGGCGAATACCGTAGCGCTGCGCATAGAACGTCAGCGCCGCGGCATGGGTTGCCGAACCCTGAACAGACAAGTGCAGCGCCAGTTGCGGGTGACGCTGACTGGCATAGTTGAGCACGCCAGGGTCGGCGGCGATCAGCGCATCCACGCCGAAGTCGGCGGCGCGATCCACCGCCCGCTGCCAGCGCTCCCAGCCCTTGGGCTGAGGGTAAGTATTAACCGCGACGTAGAGTTTGCGTTGATGTTGGCGAATGAACGCGACTGCGGCGTCGAACTGTTTGTCGTCCATATTCAACCCGGCGAAATGCCGGGCATTGGTGTCATCACGAAAACCGACGTAGACGGCATCGGCGCCTTGGCGCACCGCCGCTTTAAGCGCAGGCAGGTTCCCTGCCGGGCAGACCAGTTGCATGGGTAATCCTCATGAAAGAACTCGTCTCGACCCTCGGCGGATACCTGCCGTCCGCAGACTCAGAGCAGTCGAAAATGCGCTGCCAGTCTAGCGAGACCGGTAGACAGGGCATTGACGGTGATCAATTGCTATCAATGCATCAGGTCGGCGAAGGACAGGAACATGACGTTGTCATGCTTGAGAACCTGCTGCCCGCACTCGATCACGGCAAGGCCGTCGGCCCAGCAGGCGGCGCTCAACATGGCCGAACTTTGCTGAGGGTGCAGCTCCACGCTCAATTGCCCATCAGCGCCTGGGGTCAGCTTTGCCCGCAGATACTGCCGACGCTTGTTGCGCTGCAGCCAATCGAACCCGGCCGGCACGGCCAATGGCACAGGCATCACCTCAGTGACCCCCTGTGCCCTGAGCAGAAACGGACGCACGACCACCAGCGCGGTAATCAGCGCCGCCGATGGGTTGCCCGGCATGCCTATCCAGGGTTTTCCAGCGACTTCGCCAAACGCCAGCGGTTTACCCGGCTGGATTGCCAGTCGCCAAAAATCGACGCTGCCCAGCGCTTCGATGGCCTGTTTGAGATGGTCTTCCTCACCCACCGATACGCCGCCAGAGGTCAGCAGCAGGTCGCACTCCGACGAAGCCAGGCTCAAGGCATGCCGGCTGGTCGCTAACTCATCGGCCATGACCCCATAGTCATGCACTTCCACGCCCCAACCGCGCAACAACGCGGCGAGGCTGTAACGATTGCTGTTGTATATCTGCCCCGGCGCCAACGGTTCGCCTGGCTCTCGCAATTCATCTCCGCTGCTGAGCAGGCACACCTGCAACGGTCGGTAGACCTCGACCTGCGCGATTCCGGCACCCGCCAGAAACCCTAGCTCTTGTGCGCGCAAACGCTTGCCCGCCTTAAGCAACAGATGCCCTTGGCGTACTTCCTCGCCCTCCTTGCGCACATGCTCGCCAACGCTTACCGGTGGGCACCAGACTTGCGCGCCCTCGACCCGGCAACGTTCTTGCGGCACCACGGTATCGGCTCCCGGTGGCAATGGCGCTCCGGTAAAAATCCGCACCGCCTGTTGCGGCAACAATGGCGAGCTGTCGCTGGCCCCTGCGGCAATCCGTCCAATCACCGACAGATAACCGCCCGCCGGTGGCAGGTCAGACGCCTTGAGGGCATAACCGTCCATGGCACTGTTGTCCCAGGCCGGCAGGTTTACCGGGGAATGGATGTCACTTGCCAACACTCGCCCCAAGGCTTGATCCAGGGGAATCTTTTGCACCGGTGGCGGCGGCCGTACCTGGCTCAGCAGGCGGCTGATGGCCTCGTCCACAGGCATCAAGTTGCCGCTGTCGCACACCGGGCCGGTCATGAGCGTGCCTCGCAGGCGTCAATCACCTGCTGCGCCTGCTGCTTCAAATGTGGCGCGAAATTACATGGGCCGGTGCGACTGTCCAGTTGCCCGAGCAGGATCTTGTCCCAGGCAGTTCGGCACGCGCCCGGTGAGCCCGGTACGCAGCACACCAGCACCCCATTGCTCATCCCGGCCAATGCCCGCGACTGCAGACTGGACATGCCGATTTCCGCCAGAGACACCTGACGGAACAGTTCACCGAAGCCTTCCACATGTTTATCCAGCAAGGGCAGGACCGCTTGCGGCGTGTTGTCACGTGGAGTGAATCCGGTGCCGCCGATCATCAGTACCACTTGCACCTTGGGGTCGGCGATCCAGTGGGAGAGTTTTGCGCGGATCTGATAAATGTCGTCCTTGACCAGATCACGGTCGATCAATACATGCCCGGCCGTTTGCAACAAATCCGTCAGCGTCTGTCCCGAGGTGTCGGTCTCAAAGGTTCGCGTATCGCTGATGGTCAGTACGGCGATGTTCAGCGGTTGAAACGTGCGTTGCGCCAGATGGGCCATATCCAAGCCTTCCCGTAGATGAGGGTATGGCCCAGCCTGAACCGGAATCCAGATCGAGCCTATTCCTCCAAGGAGGTACCTCGACAGGGCAACGGGTCAGTGCCGGCCGGCCAAGTATCCGGACGATCTTTTGGGCTCAAGGCGCCAAACGATTTCGTTGCCACACGCCATTCTGCAAACGGTAGTCGAGACGATCATGCAGGCGATCAGCACGCCCCTGCCAGAATTCAAGCCGTTCAGGATGCAGGCAGTAACCGCCCCAATGCTCGGGTCGCGGCAACGTCTGGCCGACGAGGTGCTGTTCGGTTTCTGCCAATAAGGATTCCAGCGCTGCCCGACTCGCCACTGGACGGCTTTGCGGTGAAGCCAAGGCACCCAGACGGCTGGCCAGCGGGCGGGAGTCGAAGTAAGCATCCGAGAGCTGCGGGTCGAGCCTGGACACCTGGCCTTCAATACGAACCTGACGTTCAAGACCGGGCCAGAAAAAAGTCATGGCAGCACAGGGATTGCTCGCCAGTTGCAGCCCCTTGTCACTCTGGTAATGGCCGAAAAACGTAAAGCCTTCATCGCTGAAACCCTTGAGCAGCAGAATCCGGCAATGTGGTCGCCCCGCGCTGTCAACCGTCGCCAAGGCCATGCTATTAGCCTCGACGGGGGCACTCTCGGTCTCACGGGCTTGTTGCATCCACTGTCGGAACAAGGCCAAAGGATCGTCTATCGCCAGATCGTCTTGCAGGCCATCACGGGTGTAACTACGGCGCATTTCAGCCAGGGAAAGGGGCATGGTGGTGATCTCCAGAAGGTTCTGCCCAGTGTGCAAGCCACTGCGCGACACTACCTTGACCACCATCAACACAGAGCAACGACACCCAGCAGCCGTCCCTCACTTGAGCCGCAAACGCCGGGCCAGTTTGTGCAAATTGCTGGGATCGACCTCCAGAAGCCGTGCGGCACTGGCCCAGTTTCCCCCAGACACGCTCAAGGCGTGGAGAATTTTTTGTCGCTGGTAATCGTCCACAGCCTCGCCCAAGGGCTGGAATGGCACGTCAGGCGCAGCATCCAGCGGCAACTTGGCAACCGAGCCCTGTGACCCCATCGCGCTGTCGAGATCCAGGATCTCGGGCTCCAGCGTCATGATCAGGTTACGACTGGTGCCGCGGCTTAACTGCTTCAACGCGGCTCGACTGATCACATGTTCCAGTTCACGCACATTGCCCGGCCAGGCATAGCCCAGTAGCGCGCGCTCGGCCGCCGGCGACAGACGCAAACCGCGCAGGCCGAGCCGCGCCCGATTGAGTTCAAGGAAATGCCCAGCCAGCATCAACACATCGCTACCGCGCTCGCGCAGGGCCGGAATGGGCACTGGGTACACCGAGAGACGGTGATACAGATCGGCACGAAACAAGCCGTCGCGAATGCTGTCCGGCAAGTGTCGGTTAGTCGCGGCGATGATCCGTACATCGACATGCAGCGGCTTGTCGGCGCCCAGCCTCTGGATCTCGCCGTTTTGCAACGTGCGCAGCAATTTTGCCTGCACGCTCAATGGCAACTCCCCGACCTCGTCGAGAAACAGCGTGCCGCCGTTGGCCGCATCAAAACGTCCGGCGCGATCACTGGTCGCCCCGGAAAAAGCTCCTTTGACATGCCCGAACAACTCGCTCTCCGCCAGTGATTCCGGCAAGGCGGCACAATTGACATGCACCAGAGGCTTGTGACGCCGACGTGAAAGACGGTGCAAACGCCGGGCAAACAGTTCTTTACCGACCCCGGTTTCACCCAGTAGCAATACCGGTAGTTCGGAATCGGCCAACACCTCCAGCTCATTGAGCAACTGGCGCAACACGTCGCTCTGACCGAGAATTTCACCTTCTTCAGCGGGCATCCGCACGTCCTGATTATCGCTGCGCGACAAGCGCAAGCTGCGATTTTCCTGCTCGAGCCGGGTTACCCGCACGGCGGCCTCGATCTGCAACGTACAGCGTTTGAGCTCCTCCCGCGCGTGGCTGTCGAAGGTCCCTGCATGCAACGCATCGAGAGTGATCGCCCCCCATATCCGCCCTTCCACATACAGACTCACGCCCATGCAGTCATGCACTGGCAACGGTTCTCCGACATGGCCGTCGAGCAAGCCGTCATAGGGATCCGGCAGGCGGCTGTCGGGCTCGAACCAGGTGGGCTCGCGTGAGGCCATGATCGCCGCGAGTCGAGGATGCTGGGCGATGACAAACCGCCGCCCCAGCGCTTCGTGAACCAGTCCTACCGTCGCGACTGGCCTGAGGCTGTCATCGTCCAGACGCAGCAACCCCACGGCGCCACTGTGGAAGTACTCGCGCAGGGTGTGGACAAGCCGTTGCAAACGCACGGCATTCGGCAGCTCGACGATCAAGTCAGCAGCCAGGCTTTCACGCAGCATGGTAATAATCACCCTTTATGGTTCTGTTCACCCTAGGCTGCCAGGGTACTTATCACCACAACAAAAAATTAATCGAGTATTTTCAATAGGTTAACTATGGCATGCCGGATGCAAAAGGGTTGGTAACCTGTGAAACCTAAAAGGAAACCCGATGAGCCTGACCCTTCTGGACCAAAGTCTCGGCCAACTGGCCTGCGACATTCCCGGCGCCACCCGGACTTTTCACGCCTTCAATCTGGACTTCTGTTGCGGCGGGCAAAAAAGCCTGCGTGAAGCAGCCCTCGGCAAAGGCCTCGATCCCCTGCTGATTGCAGACGCGCTCCACGCCTTGCAAGACGCCGGTGAAACCCAACATGACTGGCGCAACGAAACCGAGGAACTGTTGATCGCCCATATCCTGGCGCGCTACCACGCCCGCCACCGCGAGCAACTGCCGGAACTGATCCGCCTGGCCCGCCGTGTCGAGCAGGTCCATGGTGCACGCAGCAGTTGCCCCAATGGGCTGGCCGACCACCTGCGGGACATGCAGCAAGAACTCGAAGGCCACATGCTCAAGGAAGAACAAGTGCTCTTCCCGATGCTGCAACAGGGAATGGGCCCCCGGGCCGCACCACCGATCCAGGTGCTGCGCTTTGAACATGATCAACACGGTGAAGCCCTGGAAAAAATGCTCGCCCTTACCGACAACATCACCCCGCCTGCCGATGCCTGCAATACCTGGCGCGCCCTTTATCGCGGGCTGCTGGAATTTCGAGACGACCTGATGCAGCACATCCATCTGGAAAACAACGTGCTGTTCGTCAAGGCCCTGAACCCTCGCCATTGATCACTTGCCTGCACTACAAAACCCGCGTCGGCCAACCGGTTGACGCGGGTTTTTCCTGGGTTGGATGAAGCTACGATGATGAGATGATCAACCGTGCCAATAGAACATGGCCTTGGCCAGGATCACGATCAACAGCATGTGTCCAAGAATGCTGCGGCGAATCCAGTTGGCGCGGACCGACGTCATCCGTGCGCTTTTCAGCCAATACGCCAGTAGCAAGTAATGCCCGATGATGCTCAAGGCCAGAACGATTTTCAGGCTCAATAGCGTGCCAAAACTGCTGGCCAGCGGCTGACTCAATACACCACGGTGCTGCCACGCCAGCCCGATGCCAGCGCCATACAACAGCAACACCACCCCATGCAGCACCTTGCGCGAGCGCACCGCAATCGCCTGATCCGCCATCAGTTGCCCACCGTTCGCCAACTGCTGGCGGGCGGAATGCCAGATGAACACCTCGAAAAACAGCGTGCCGATAAAGGCGATGGCCGCCAGCAGATGAGTGACCAGCAAAAAGGGATACATCATTGGCAACCTCCGTCAGTTCGTCTGCTCATCCTGGATGGCCATCAACCCGGGTCCGTAGCAGCATCGGTCCATAGCGCCAGGCATAGAGCGCAAACGCCAACGCCCAGCACAGCCCCGCCAGCCATAACGCCCCCAACGGAAACAACAGCACCAGCGCCACCCGACTCAGACATGCCAGGTTCAGCAAAATAAACGCCAGGGTCATGCCTGACGGCGGCTCCAGCGCACGACCGGTATGCCCCAGAGTGACCCGCGCGATCATCGCCAGAATCAAGCCGCCCATGGCACCTATCGTCAGGCAATGCACCGCCAGACTCGGGTTCACCGGCACACCGAAATGCCACAACGCCATGCCCACGCAGGCCACCGCCAACCAGCCATAGGCCAGGTGCAACGACCACAGCAACGGCACGCGCCAGAGCGCCCGATCATGCCAGCGAACCAGACGCAGCAAATGCCCTGCTGCCAACACTGCAAACAGCAGGCCGACCCATACATTGGGGTTAAGCGCAGGTCCGGCGGCATACAACAGCGCCACCAACGGTGAGCCCACCAACAACAAGCGATCAAGCCAGGGCCAGGCGGCAACGCCATTGACCCGACCGAGGCCGCGCTGGGTGAAAAACGGAATGATTCGCCCGCCGATCAAACCCATCATCGCCGCCACCAGCCAGATGCCAGTCAGAACGCCTTGACGCTGCCAGCCTTCATGGCCGTCAACCAGGCCGTACACAGACAACCCGTCAGCCGCGGTCAACAGCAGCAACACCAACACAATCGGGTAGTTCCGTTTCTGCCGCACCTTCCAGAGGGTGAAGCCCATGAGCGCCGCCACCGCCAGCGGGAAAGCCAGCTCCAGAACAGCGAGCAGTGGCCACGGCACATTCGCCAACCAGGCCAGTCGTGCGAACAACCACACCAGCGCCAGAGCCGCCAGCGGTCTGCCGCTGATGCCAGGACGACCGGTCCAGGTCTGCACGGCAGTCAGCAGAAAACCCGCGATAATTGCCAACGCAAAGCCGAACAGCAGCTCATGCCGATGCCACGCCAGCCAACCGCCTGCAGGCTGCCAACTGGATATCGCGCCACTCAAGGCTGCCAGCCAGAGCGGTATGGCCAGCAACGCCAGAAGACAGCCGACCAGGAAAAATGGCCTGAAGGCCAGGCGTAACAGCGGCACAATCGCCATCGCTGTACGGCGGTCAAGTACTTGCATAAAGCCACTCCTCTACCTTACTGCCAGCGGGTAAATCCCAGTTCAATCATTGGTATTAACGATGAGCGATATTTGTCACACATCAAGCTTGCAAACTGTCGGGGGGTTAGATTGACCGTCTGTAGCCCAATACGAGTCTGCAAAGGGCGTGCCCTAAAGCCAATCAGGGCCGAGCCGCCCCGCCTGCGGCGAGTGAGACAAGCACTCTCACCATGACAGCTGAATCATGCAGGGTAAAATTGACCATTTAATGGTTTTTTTAACCATAAAGCACAGGGTGTTTTTAACCTCGGTCTTTGATACCCGCCGTAAATAAGGGCCTCCGGGCATGGCCCGCGTCTTGCTCAAGCATGAAGGCTTTCAAAGAAACTTCCCCCCCACTCGATTACCCGGAGTCGTCATGAAAAAAGTCATTCAGCCACTGGCATGGTTTGTGGTTTTGACCTCGATCGTGGCCGTGGCCAGCGGTGTGTCTCTAGGCCTCATTTGACCTGATAGCCGTCCCTCTCCCCAACCTTCAGGATGAATTTTTATGGTGCTTCATCGCGTCCACCACCAAATTCTGCGCAGTCATCATTTGTTCGAGCCATTGAATGAAGAACAGATGGATGAATTAATGAGTACCAGCCACTTGCTGAGCATCGACAAAGGCGAGCCGCTGTTTCGCCAGGGTGAGCTGGCGGACTCGTTCTATTTCGTGATTGCCGGAGCGGTGAAGATCTACCGCCTGACGCCCGACGGGCAGGAGAAGGTGTTTGAAGTCATCGGCGATCGGCAAACCTTCGCCGAAGCGATGATGCTGATGGATACCCCAAATTATGTAGCATCGGCCGAAGCGGTCTGCCCCACTCAGCTCTACCGAATCTCCAACAACACCTACATGCACCTGCTGCAGAGCAATAGTCGATTGACCTTCGCCTTGCTCGGCAAGTTGTGTGTACGCCTGCACCAACGGGTCAACGAGATCGAAACCCTGTCGCTGAGAAATGCGACCCACCGGGTCGTACGGTATCTGCTGACGCAACTGATGCGCCTGCAAACCATTGACAGCCAATTCGAACTGCCAATGGCCAAACAACTGATTGCCGGGCATCTCTCGATCCAGCCGGAGACGTTTTCACGAATCATCCGTCGCTTGATCGACGAAAAAATCATCACTCAAGACGGTCGTCAGATCGAGATTCTTGATCGCCTGCGCCTGGAACAATTCGAGTGAGTGACATGCCCATATGTCTGTATTGCCAACACGCGAACCCTTCACAGGAGTCCGAATGCCACCAGTGCGGCATGCCCCTGCCGGCGCTGGCCGAACACGCCTCAGAACGTCGGCAGCGCCGATTCATGTGGTTCTGCATCGGCCTGACGATCTTTTGCGTGACGATGTTTTTCTGGCTGCCGCGCAGCATCAATTGAGCCGCACCGCGATGTTCAAGCCTGGGCTCAAGGCTGAGTCAGCTGGCGATACAGCTGCGGCAAACGCAGGGGGAGTTGTTCAGGCTGGCGGATCAAAGTGTAGCCATTGGCGCCAAACATATACGGCAAGTAAT
The DNA here is from genome assembly GCF_036346185.1 of Pseudomonas sp. 10C3. Lineage (NCBI taxonomy): Bacteria > Pseudomonadati > Pseudomonadota > Gammaproteobacteria > Pseudomonadales > Pseudomonadaceae > Pseudomonas > Pseudomonas sp. 10C3. Next base: position 57,814 of record NZ_JASJVE010000013.1, read on the forward strand.
CGCCGGCCTCGCGGTCAATGGTGATACAGAACGGCGTCAATCCCTGACGCCGCGCCTCCAACACCGCCTCGCGAGTGTCTTCAACACCGTAGCGACCTTCGTAGAGATCCAGATCATTGGGCTTGCCATCAGTCAGTAGCAGCAACAGTTTGCGCCGCCGCTTGCAGCCACTCAGCAGTTGCGTGGCCTGGCGAATGGCTGCGCCCATACGCGTGTAATAGCCTGGTTTAAGCCCCTGAATTCGGCCGCGAGTGTTGTCGTCATAACGTTGGGTGAACGATTTGAGCTCCTGCATGCGCACCTGCTGACGACGCAGCGAGGAAAATCCGTACAGGGCGAAATCATCCCCCAGCACCGACAAGGTTTCACCAAACAGCAGCAGGCTGTCCCTGACCACATCGATCACGCGATGCTCATCGTTCAGGTGGGCATCGGTGGACATCGACACATCGGCCAGCAAAAGACATGCCAAGTCGCGACGCGTTTGCCGCTGCTCCATAAACAGCCCCCGTTCGGCGCACTGACCATGCTCACGTTCAACGTGAAAATCCAGCCAGGCCTGCATGTCCAGCTCTGAGCCCTGGGGTTGCTGGCGTAACCATTGGCGGTCATTGCGCAAGTGCTCGAACTGACGCCGCAAACGGTGCGCCGAGGCCTTCAGCCGTGACGGCAACGGTTGCGCCTCGCCATCGCGCGGCAGCATCATTTGCAGATTGACGAAGCCGTCCTGCATCTGCTGCTTGCGGTAGTCCCATTCCGGCAACTTGATGCCCTCGCCCAGCGGAATATCGTCGACATCGGCCGGGGGCAAGTCCAGGTGCAGCTTCAGGCCGCCACCTTTGCGCAGACGCGTACGCGACAGGGTCAACTCATCCAGGTCCTCGGCGATTCTGGCGGCGTCCGGGTCTTCGCTGTCGTCCGACCAACGATCCAGATCCACGTGTTCGGTCCAGCTGAACAGGTTCTCCAGACGCACCACCAACAGCCCGCCTTTGCTAGTGCTCTCGTCAATCCGCTTGGCGCGCTTGCGTCCGCCTTTCTGCTCGCCGGGAGGCGTAGCCAGATACTCTTCCGACTCTTCGCTCAGATCGGCGGCCTGCGGACTTGCGAGGTGCTGCGGTGGGTATAGCCACAACGGCAGCGGCCAAGCCGCCCGTTCACAGCGCGGAAAATGTTCGACACTGCCCGGTACGCGCAACGCCTGGCATAGCGCCCGCTCCAGTGCCGCTTCGCCGGCGCACAACGATGCCGGATCCGGGCGCAATTGCAGATGGGCATCGACCAAGCGTTTATAGCGAGAATGCAACGCGGGGTAGCGCTGCAGCAGCATCTGCGTCCAACGCTGATTGTCCCGACCCCAGTGACGCATCTGGCCGGCCTGTGCCGCCAGCAGCGCCAGCCAACGATAGAGTTCCTCATTCAATGCGACCTCAGGGAAGACCGCGAGGCTCGACGGTAGACGAAGATTATTCTCGTCGCACCAGGCCAATGGCACTTGCTTGCAGGTACCGGCGATCTGCTGCAGCACGTTGCGGCGCAGCAACAGATCACGGTCGCTGGCGGCTTCCAAACCTATGCCACTGGCGCCGCCCATGGCCCGAAACAACAGCGCCAGCGGTCGTTGCTGACTGACCAGCTCAACCCGCGCTTCCGGGAAATCCGGGCTGGCGCGCCGCGTGATGAAGCGATGCCAGACACTGCCTACCCACTCTTCCAGTTCGACGGTAAAGGCCATGGGATTCGTCCTTTTTGGACACCAAAAAAACGGCCCGCTGTATCAGCCGGGCCGACCTTTTCTAGCCGTTGTACCGGCTCATGAAGGGACAACAGCGGCCGGGGCGCGCATGGCTGCGCGACCACGCTGCTTGAAACTGAACAGATAACAGAGCAGCCCTGCGAGGAAACCAACACCGCTGGCCAGACGGGCCCAGAACAGCACTTGCAGATGATCGACAGTGGCCATGAACGGCAACGCGACCCCATCGACCGGCCAGCGTTGCAGGTAGATCTGGACAGCCCCGGCAGCGGTGAGGAACAGCGTGATCATCACCATCGATAGGGTCATCAACCAGAAGCCCCAGATCTCGAGGGTCTGCGAGCGCTCGTCCGCTGCTTCACCGAGCCCGCGCAAGCGTGGCATGGCGTAGCTGATCAAGGTCATCACGATCATCGCGTAAGCACCGTAGAAGGCCAGGTGGGCGTGAGCCGCCGTCAGTTGCGAGCCATGGGTGTAGAAGTTGACCGGTGCCAGGGTATGCAGAAAACCCCAGACGCCAGCGCCGAAGAAGGCCGTCACCGTGGTGCCCTTGGCCCACAGCGTCGCCGCGCGGTTCGGGTGTTGCCGACGACGTTTCTTCACCATGCTGAAGGCGAATATCACCATGGCCAGGAAGGGCAGCGGCTCCAGTGCAGAGAAGATTGAACCGACCCACAACCAAACCTCAGGCGCACCGATCCAGAAGAAGTGGTGACCGGTGCCGATGATCCCGGTAATCAGCGCCATGGCGATGATCACATAGAGCCATTTCTCGACCACTTCCCGATCCACACCGGTGATCTTGATCAGCACGAAGGCCAGCATTGAGCCCATGATCAGCTCCCACACGCCTTCAACCCAAAGATGCACCACCCACCACCAGTAGAACTTGTCGCGAGCCAGGTTTCCGGGGTTGTAGAAGGAGAACAGGAAGAACACCGCGAGACCGATCAACCCGGTCATCATGACCATGCTGATGGTGGTCTTGCGACCTTTGAGCAGGGTCATCCCGATGTTGTAGAGGAAGCCCAGACACACCACCACAATGCCCATCTTGGTGATGGTCGGCTGCTCCAGAAACTCCCGGCCCATGGTCGGCAGCAGCTCGTTATGGGTCAGCCTGGCCAAGCCCGCATAAGGCACCAGCAGATAGCCCAGAATCGTCAGCACACCCGCGGCGGCGAATACCCAGAACAGGATGATCGCAAGCTTGGGACTGTGCAGTTCGCGGTCGGCCTCTTCCGGAATCAGGTAGTAGGCGGCGCCCATGAAGCCGAACAGTATCCAGACGATCAGCAGGTTGGTGTGTACCATCCGCGCCACGTTGAAGGGAATGGCCGGAAACAGAAAGTCCCCCACCACGTATTGCAGGCCCATGATCAAACCGAACACCACCTGACCGAGAAACAGAATCAGGGCAAACACGAAGTAAGGTTTGGCCACGGCTTGCGAGGCGAATTTCAGATGTGGATTAGCAATACTCATCTCTCAGCCCTCCTTGTTTGGCGGCCAGCCATTGGTATTGATTTTCGAGCTCCATTTGAGGAACTCGGAGATGTCGTCCACTTCCTGATCGCTCAGGTTGAACTGAGGCATCGCTCGCCGACCTGGTACGCCCAGCGGCTGCATTTTCATCCAGGCATGCAGAAAGGGTTTGAAGCCCTCCTCTCCACCGCGCCGTTGGAACACGTTGCCCAGCTCAGGCGCGAAGTAAGCGCCCTCGCCCAGTAATGTGTGGCATCCGATGCAGTTGTTTTGCTCCCAGACCAACTTGCCGCGTACCACCGACTCGCTTAATTGCGCTTCATTGCTGCGCTCTGGAAAGGTCTGTTCCGTGTGATAGGTCAAGGCCAGAAATATCAGGAAAAAGAACACGCTTCCCCCGAAATAGATATTCCTGGCCATGCCTTTTGTGAAGGTCTCTGACATAGCCGCTTCCTCTTTGCTTGGCCTGTCCATGATAGGAAGCTAAGGGCTGAAACCTGCTTGATGGCGATCAAGAAAGTCCGATGGTTTTGGTCGGGTATAAATCTCCAGGCCATAGAATCGGCCCCAATGCCGTGTTCGGTCCGCCTGGCGTTGCCTGCGCTCAGCGGCTACGACACCAGGGTCAGTCCGACCCCAGCCGCCAGAACCACTCCCCAGCTCAACATCAACCTGCGCCACAGTCGCGGCGCGTGGCGCATTTCCATGAAGCCGTCGGCGATCAGCCAGGCCTTGCCGACGGCAACCAGCAAGATGGCAATGGACAGCTGCGTTGAGGCGCCAGCATGCCCCAACATCACGGTGCACACGCTTAAGGCAGCCAGCGCTGCCCAGCAGACGACCAGAACCCTGGAAGCGGCCATGAGAACCTCGTTAATTCAGAACGTAGACCAGCGGAAAAAGCACGACCCAGATCAGATCGACCATGTGCCAATAGAGCACGCCGGACTCCAGTCCGCTGAGGTTGTTGGTGCTGTACAGACGCCGCCGACAGCGCTCGGCCAACCAGCCGAGAATAAGCATGCCGAATAGCACGTGGAGGAAATGAAATCCGGTGAGGATCCAGTACAGGGTGAAAAACGTGTTGTGTTCCAGGTTCAGCCCTGAGGCCAGCAAGTGCCGGTATTCGGTGAGCTTCAACACCACGTAGACACTGGCAGCCAACAGCGCCCCCAGCAGAAAGACCCCGCCGCAACGTGCCCGCGACTGCCTGACCTGTTCCTGAGCCAGCGCGGCGAACAGTCCTGCGGTGAGCAGACTCAAGGTCATTGCCAACCCAGTGGAACTGTTTAGCAACTGGCGGCTTTCGCTAAACATCTGGGGTTTCAGTGCCTGGGTCCCCGCGAACACGAGGATCAGGATCGCGAATACCGAGAGCTCGGCGAGGATAAAAAACCACATCGCCAGATCGCCCGGTAAATATCCCTGAGACGCGGTAGCGGTTTCAGGAGAAGTGGACATCAACCACGTCCATCAGCGCGGCAACGGTCAGCGGATCATCGCTCAGCGGTTCAGCCAGACAGGCCATGCACGCCTCACGCGGGCTCATCCCGGAATGGATCATTCTTGCCGTGAAAATCAGCAACCGGGTGGATGCGACCTCTTCCAAGTCATGTTGATCCAGCCGTCTCAGGGCCTGTCCCAACCTGACCACCTGCGCCGCCAGCGCGACGTCCACCTGGGCCTCTCTGGCGACAATGCGCTCTTCATCGGCCACCGGCGGATAGCCGAAGCGCATCGCCACGAAGCGCTGTCGGGTGCTGGGTTTCATGCCTTTGAGCAGGTTTTGGTAACCGGGGTTGTAAGACACCACCAGCATGAAGGACGGCGGCGCCTGCAGAATCTCCCCGGTGCGCTCCAGGAACAGCTCTCGACGATCATCGGCCAGCGGATGCAAGACCACCACCGTGTCCTGACGCGCCTCGACCACTTCGTCGAGGTAACAGATGCCGCCTTCACGCACCGCACGGGTCAGCGGCCCATCCTGCCACCAGGTGCCCTGTGCACCAATCAAATGACGGCCGATCAGGTCGGCAGCGCTCAGGTCGTCGTGGCACGCCACAGTGTACAGCGGCAGTTTCAGCCGATGGGCCATGTGCTGAACAAACCGGGTCTTGCCGCAGCCCGTGGGGCCTTTGATCAGGACCGGCATGCCATGTCGCCAGGCTTGCTCGAACAGCGTCTCTTCATTGTCCAGTGGTTGGTAGAACGGTTCGGCCTTGTGTTCGAAAGAATGCGTACGGTCCATGGGCACCTCATGCAAAAGCAGGACTCAACAGCGAGTGTGAGGGCCACGCTACGGGTGCCCATGACAACCTGGCAAGCGACATGGCCGGCAAACTTGATCGCCGTCAAACGGTGCGTGAAAACTGCCCTTTTTGTTCGCCGCCGAGATAGGCGTCAAACGCCATAGCGGCACTGCGCATCATCAAATGCCCTCGCGGCAATAGCACCAACGCATCCTCGTGAATCTGCAGCAGCCCGTCGCTAACATGCTCGTCCAGTTGCGCCAGCGCATCGGCAAAGTACTCGGTAAAGCGTATGCCATGCTGCGTTTCAAATTTTTCGAAACTGATCCGGCCGTGACACATCAGATCGCTGATCAGCTCGCGACGCAGCATGTCATCGGCGCTCAACCTGTAGCCTCGATGCACAGGCAATAGCCCTTGATCCAGACGCGCGTAGTACTGGGAAAGCTCCTTGACGCTCTGGCTGTAGCTATCACCGACCTTACCGATAGCGGATACGCCAAGGCCGATCAAATCGCAGTCGGCATGGGTTGAATAGCCCTGAAAATTGCGTTGCAGGGTGCCGTTTGCGCGGGCTAACGCCAGCTCATCTTCCGGTAAGGCAAAATGATCCATGCCGATATAGACATAACCGGCCTCGGTCAGACGGCGGATGGTCAGTTCAAGCAATTCCAGCTTGCGCTCAGGTGGCGGCATGTCCGCTGGGCGAATCAGCCGTTGCGCGCGCACCAGTTCCGGTAGATGAGCATAGCTGTAGGCGGCAATCCGGTCCGGACGCAGTGCGATGATCTTGCCGAGGGTGACATCGAAACTCTTTACGGTTTGCAACGGCAGGCCGTAAATCAGGTCGACACTGACCGACTTGAATCGAGCCTGACGAGCGGCCGCGACCAGCGCATAAATCTGTTCTTCGCTTTGCTGCCGATTAACTGCAGCTTGCACGTCGGGGTCGAAGTCCTGCACGCCGAAGCTCAGGCGATTGAAGCCCAACTGGCGCAGCGATTGAATCTGCTCGGTGCTGATGGTGCGCGGGTCGACTTCAATGGAGAACTCGTGATCATCACTGTCATCCATATCAAAGGCTTGATGCAGGCAGTCCATCAGGTCAGCCAACTGCTCGTCGGTCAAATACGTCGGCGTGCCACCGCCCAGGTGCAGTTGCGTGAGTTTGCGGGTGCTGTCGAACAAGGCCGCCTGCATGACAATTTCACGTTTGAGGTACGTCAGGTATTCGACGGCGCGATGAGTTTTCTGGGTGATGATTTTGTTGCAGGCACAGTAGTAGCAAAGACTCTTGCAGAACGGAATGTGGATATACACCGACAGCGACTTGGGAACGGCCGCCTGATTACTGTCCCGGGCAGCGCGCTGGTAGTCGTCAACGGCAAACGCCTGATGAAACTGTGGCGCGGTGGGATAAGAGGTATAGCGCGGCCCTGGGCGGTCATACTTTTCGACCAGGGCTCGATTGAAATCAAACGCAGAATTCATGATCAATCAACTCTCAGTTGGGTTAATGCCTTGCATCGCCCAAATCCTTTTCAAACAGGTTGCAGATGGCATCCACTTCCGGCCGACCAGCAGGAAGAATGCAAATAAAACGGTCTGACAGCTCAATCAACCCATCCCGACTCAATTGCTCCAGCAAAGGCCAGGCGGATGAAAAGTACTGGCGAAAAATAAGTCCATAACGCGTTTCGATGGCATGGATATGCAGCTCAAGGTCACACGCCAGGCGCTCCATGACCATTTCTCTAACCTGATCACCGGCCTCACAGCGCCAGCCACGACAGGTTGTCAGCTGCCCCCGGTCCAGTTGTCGCTGGTAGTGCTGCAGATCGTCAGTGTTTTGCGCGTACAAATCATCAATCTGACTGATGGCGCCTATCCCGAAGCCGACGTGATCGCAATAGCCGTGGCTGGTGAAGCCCTGACAGTTACGGCGTAACCGGCCTCTTTCCTGAGCGATCGCCAGATCATCATCGGGCCTGACAAATTGCCCCAAGCCGATGTAGTGGTAGCCTGCAGCACCCAGCTGCTCAAAACATATCTGGCGCATCGCACTTTTATCGTCCTGGCTGCACGGCGCTCCGACGTTGTCCCCGATCACCGGCCGATAGCGTTGTGGCGGCTGGGCATAGTCGAACACCTGGAGCCTGTCCGGCTCCAGCGCGATAATGGTCGCCAGCTTCAGCGCGAAGCTCTCGGGCGTCTGCCATGCATGACCATAACCGAGATCAACATTGATGGATCGATAGCCGAAGGTGCGCGCGGCATCGATAAGCGACTGGATCGGAGCCGGGTTCTGATAACAGGCAACTGACATTTCACTGTCAATACCGATGTCTGGAACACCGATACTGACGTGATTGAAGCCCTGATCGCGCAGCAAACCCATAGTCGCCCAGTCAGTATGGTGAAGATCCACCTCAATGCTGTAGTCGCCGCAATCATGGTCGAGAAAGTTGAACCTGTTGCGCAGATGTCTCATCAGCCGCTGCACATCGGCAATCGCGGGTGTACCGCCGGCCAGATGAAACTGCTCGACCCGTTGCTCGGCACCCAGGTGGCAACCGACCAGATCGATCTCATGCTCCAGACGTTGAAGGTACTGTTCGATACTGCTGCGCTCACACGCGATATCGCGCGGGGAACACACCGAAGGCTTCAGGCTGGAGGGTAACTGCACGTTCAGGGACAGCGGGCGTTGTTTCTGACGACTGCCGCGCAATGCACGAAGCAAATCCAGAGAGCCGATACCGCCATGAAATTTTTGAGTGTCAGCATGACAGTTTGGGTTGAGCACGCCGTGATCGCGCCGAATGTTCAGCTCGCTGGGGGTGTGAAATAAATCGAGCATGACGGTCTCCGAGACTGGCTGCGGGTCGCCAGTGTCAGGGTTTACCGGTCGATGCTCCTTGATTTGTATCAAGCACCTGCCTTTTGCGTAACGTGAAAAGAATGATGACGGGGCTGCAAAGCGAATTCGCCCCCTCACACCTCTATCCGACGCACGCTATTGACCCTCTCCAAGAAGACCAAGCCGATAAGCCCATTGCGTCATATCTGCAGCGTTGTGTGCGTCCAGCTTTTTCATGACATTGAGTCGATGGGTCTCCACGGTCTTGAGACTGATACACAAGATTTCGGCAACATCGCGATTACGGGACCCTTCGGCGACCAATTTGAGTACCTGGCGCTCGCGCTCGGTCAGTGTAATGCCGCTGGCGGTTTCACCGCTATTGCGCAGAGCAATGACCTGGGAGGCGTCGAGGCCAGCATCAATAAAGATCTTCCCTGCACGAACCTGGGTGATCGCTTGCAGCAGGTCATCTCTGCGACTGCGCTTGAGTACATAACCGACCGCGCCGGCTTCCAGCGCCAGAGCCGCATGGTGCTCTGAGACGTCGGATGTCAGGGCTATGATCAATATTTTCGGCCAGCGTCTGCAAATCAGGGTCAGTGCCGACACCCCGTCGAGCAGTGGCATCTTCAGGTCCATCAGGACCACATCGGGCTGCAAGCTGCGACACAGGGCAATGGCCTCATGACCATCTTGCGCCTCACCCACCACAACTATTCCAGGGGCATTGGCAAGCAAGGCGCGCAAGCCTTCGCGGATCATCCCGTGATCGTCGACGATCAATAAACGGCAGTCAGGCATTGTTTGGATATCCAGTCTCGGAAAGGGCAACAGGCTGGCGGGCAGCAAGAATCGAACGGTGTCTGTCCAGTTGCAGCATTGCGGCGGTCATCGCCGGGACGTTTGATTGCGAGGCAGCTTGTTCCATCAAAGCAGCACTTGTTTCAAGACCCTGCTCTCCGAATTGTCCGGCGCTACCCTTGAGGCTGTGAGCGATACGCGCGACTGCGCCATGATCGGACCGTACTACGGCATCATTGAGCTGAGCCAACAGCGCCAGGCAATCTTCGATGAACAGGCGCTGCAAGCGTGGCGTGCGCAACGGATCCTGTTCATCGACCATCGATAAGGCAGGCGCAATGGATGCCGTCACTGTAGGGGGCAGCGAGGGTGCGACAGTGCACAACTCCATCCCGCGCTCCAGCTGTCGCACAATCACGCGCGTTATCGCATCGAACAACTGCATAGGCAGCACCGGCTTGGCCAGGTAGTCATTGGCACCGGCCTCAATAAAACGCTCACGATCACCGCTCATGGCGTTGGCTGTCAGGGCGATGACGTAAACCTCCTCATCCAGCGCACCCGACTGCCCGGAGCGCAGTTGACGGACCGCTTCCATACCGTCCATTCGCGGCATTTGCCCGTCCATCAACACCGCATCGAAAACCTTGCGGGCGAGTATTTCAAGGGCCTCGACCCCGTCGCGGGCAAGGCTGACCCGATGGCCGAAACGTTCCAGGAACAGCTGCGTGATTTCCCGATTGGTGGCGATATCATCGACGACCAACACATCAAGACCGTATTCATGACGCTCAAGGGTCCGTAAAGGAGAGAGCGCTTCGTTGAGCGTCGGAGTGGCGCCGCTCTGGACCTCGCACAAGCTCCGATAGAAATGCTGGCGACGCAGCGGCCTGACGACGCACGCTGCCAGACCATGGGCGCGCAGTTCATCGGCAGACATCAACGACTCGACATGCGAAGCCATCAGCACGATGCGCGCGGATGCCAGCTGCGGATCAGCACGGCATAGGCTGGCGAACGCCACACCATCGATGAAAGGCAAACGCCAATTCACCAATACCAGATCGAACATGACGCCCAGCTGTGCTTGCTCACGCATCATTTTCAATGCATCTTCAGCAGACGCGGCCCCTTGGCACAGCATCTGCCACTGGCCGAGGATCCCCATCAACGCCTCTCGCTCATCAGCGTGCTCATCAACCACCAAGGTCCGTAAACCCCACAACCTCGGGGCGTCGGCCGCCCGGGCCGGGCAGTTGGGCAATGGCAACATCAGGCTGAATGTCGACCCCACACCTGGCTGACTCTGCAACTCGATAACACCGCCCATGAGCCCCGCCAGACGTTGGCTGATCGACAAACCAAGGCCGGTGCCGCCGTACTTCCGAGTGGTGGACGCATCCGCCTGCAAAAAAGCGTCGAACACGGCAGCCTGTGCCGCCGGTGCAATACCGATGCCGGTGTCGACGACCTGAAACCCGAGCATCTCATCGTCACCCCGCCAAACCGCCAGCTGGATCGAACCGCAGGCCGTGAATTTGACGGCATTACTCAAGAGGTTAAGCAAAATCTGCCGCAGTCGCCACGGATCTCCCAGCACCTGCCCCGGCACATTGGTAGCGATCTGGCAGATCATTCGCACGCCCTTTTCAGCGGCGCGCGGTGCCAATAGCTCCGTGACCTCTTCCACCACCTCAGTCAGATCGAACTCGATCCGCTCGATATTCAGATTACCTGACTCAATTTTGGAGAAATCCAGAATGTCGCTGATCAACGCCAGCAAGGCTTCGGAATTTTCGCGTATAGCCTTGACGAAATGCCGCTGCTGAGGCGCCAGCGGCGTGTCCGCCAATAGATGGTTCATGCCAATGACAGCGTTCATCGGCGTACGAATTTCGTGACTCATGTTAGCCAGGAATTGGCCTTTGAGCTGATTCGCCTGGTCTGCCGTTCTACGGGCGGTTTGCAGCTCGTGAGTGCGTACTTCGACCAGATTTTCCAGACCGGCTTGCTGGGCCTGCAACGCATCGAGCAACCCGTTATAGGCCTTGGCGAAGCGCCCGAGTTCGTCTTCTCGAACCACTGGCAAACGGCGCGAGAGATCATCACCACGAAGCGTAAGTTCAATTTCCCGGGCAAACAGGGCCAGTGGCCGAGCCAACTCCCGACGCAATACCAGGAGCAAACCGAGGGTCAGCAAGATGAAACCGATCACCGCAAAAGGCACTTCTCTGAGAATCAGCCCCAGCGCACCAGCGCGTAATTGCGCTTGAGGATAGAGCGTCAACAGATACCAGTTCGGTTGATTCAGTCGAGCGATGACCATAGGTGTGTCGTCATCGAAACGACCGATCTGCGGGAAATCGGTCTTGACAGAAAAGCCCGCGACCAGATGTTTCAGCGCATCCGGAGATACCGCGTCCATCGACTTGCCGGAAAGGTCGGCAACCCGTCGACCGTGTGCATCCAGAAGCAGACTTGGGTAGCCGTTGAGCAACTGCTCAATACGCGCCAGACGTTCATCAAGCTTCAACTCATAACCCGTCATGAACAATGGCTTGCCTGACGTATCCCTCGATACCACAGCAACACTGATTAACTGTCGATTCAGCAGTGGGTCGTAATTCGGCCCATCCCAGACGACATCGGGACCGCCGGGTGTCAGACGTTCAAACAGCTCCCGCAAATGAGCGGTGCGGGCCTGCACAAAACCTGAAGGGATGTCGACTTCGGTAGAGAAAGCCGCGCCGACCTCTGGAAAATAGAAAAACGTATCCACGGTCATCGACTGACCGGCCGTACCAAACGCTTCAGCCGCAGAGGCTGCGCGAGCCAACATGTCGATGCTGGCGGCGCTGTCAGCATCGCTTTGCTGCGCCTGGTTGAGTACCCAATGCATGGTGCTGCGCTGAAAAATGTTGCTGCCAAACTCTTTGGCCGCGCCATTGTTCCAACGCGTCATGAGCCGCTTGGCGCCCTCCTCCGCGTCTCGAAAATCATCGTTATCCACGCTGGAGAGCAGGCGCAGGCGCTGACTGAGATCATCCAGCGCCTCGCTTTGCAACTGCTGATAAGTCCGCCAGGCGCTGAGCCCGGCGGCCACACACCAGCTCAAGGCCAGAACAAGCGCCAGTACGCAGGTAATGCGCAACGCCAGAGAATTTCGCCAGCCCTTCATCGCATGCCGACTGTGCTAGAGGCAGTACTGTCAAGCTTTGCAGCAACCCCCATCTTGTTAGCAATGTCACGAATAGCCCGTTGTGCGGCCGCATCGTCGCGCAGCGACACCACCAGCAGCCTCTGCCCTGTCCCACCAGCCCCCGTTTGCAGCGGCTCGCGTTGGGTAGCGAAACCGAGCGTGCGCAATTGTGCTTCAAGGTTTCTCAAGCGCTTCTCGTTGTCATAGATCCCAATATCCAGACGCAGGCCTTCACCCGCTGCAAAACCTGTATCAACCGGCCTCGGCGTCCAGCACCAGGCGATTTGCGTTGGCGGCTGAATACTCGCAAGACTTTGCTGAACCGGCGAACCCTGGGCTGCCAGACTGACATTCATCGCTGCTGCCTGAGTGTCCATGGCTGTGAGCTGCCCTGCGATGCTGTTCAATCGTTCATTGATAACGTTGACCTGGATCTGCAACTGATCGGCCTGGCGATACTTGTCCAGCAAAGCCTGCCCTCCCTCCTGACGGTAGGTCAGCTGAATGCCGATCAAGTTCTCGCTGCCCATCACATTGCGCTGGCTCGGGAAGTCATTGACGGTAAAGGTGTGTTGCCCCCCGTTGAACAGCCGCAGGAAATCCACGAACGCGCGGTCTCCGGTCCAGTGTTTGGTCAGCTTGAAGTTGGCGAAGCTGATTTCCAGAGCGACGTCCGAACAGGCTCCCGGCGCCCAGACAAAACTGGCGCTGGTCGGGAAGTTGAAGTTATCCAGTACCGTTGAACGACCACTGCACTGCATCGTCAGACGCGTCTGCTGCGGCAGCGAACGGGCGCTGATATTGACCTGAGACGGCGTAGCGGATAGCTCAACCACCGCCGCGGTGGCCTGCATCGTCGCAATACTCTGCTTGAGCTCGGCCCGTTGCGCGGCCAGGGTCTTCTGCTCGGCATCCAGAGCCTGCTTGCTTTGCTGCTCGGTAGCTAGTTGAGCCTGGCTTTGCCGCTGAGCACTGACGAGATCGTTCTGGGCATGTTGCATGCGACTGACATACGCATAGAAAGCCCCAGTCAATGGAATCTGAACGCCCAGTGCTTCACGCCCGCTGTAGCGCTGTACATCGCGCTGCAGGAAGGCTTTCACCGAACCATTCATGAAAACCGGCAGCTGCCCACGATCGCCATAAAGCAATTCATTGAGCATGACCGGATCACGCACACCCTGGATTGAGCTGAGCAACTGCCCACTCCAGTCACTTTGCAGACGGCAGGCCGCCACTTCGGACGCGTAGTGCGAGGCGAAATCAAGCTGCCCCGTTAGCAGCGACCAGACCACATCCTCTCGCGGATCAGGACCTTTGAGTGACTGAATCAAATCGACACGAATAGTATCGGCATCCCAAAGCGGCGCAGATTTGACTGCAGGATCGGCACCAAAGCCCCAGGTATCGAGCGCGACCTGGAAAGCTTGCGCATCGCTTTTCTGCAGGTCGATGACAACACCTTTCATCAACTGCTGAAATTTCGCCAGGGTTCGGGCCTGTGTCAGCTCGTCACGCACGACATTCACGCCCGTTTTGACAGAACCTCCACTGGCCATGCCCTTGAGCACATCGCCGCCCAGGGCGTTGGTGACTTTCAAGCTGCCCAGCGCGCCAGCATCGGCATGCAGATCGTCGTTACTGGCCAGTTTGAGCAGACGATCCATCGCCACCGCCCGACTGGCCCATGGAGCCCGATGTTCAATCGGAATCAGCGCAAACCGCTCCGCACTGCGGTGCAGCAGCTTGAAGAACGGATCATTGGGAGTACCGACCACACTCAGGGTTTGCTGCCAGTCGCTACGGGTTTTCAATCGCGTTTGCGCGCTCAGCAGGCTGCCCTGGATAAAGCGATACCAGGCATCCTGGGTATCGCTCTGATACTGATCCAAAAACCGTATCCTTTGCGCCTTCCACACATTCTGATCGCGACTGGCCCGACCCAGTTCATCGATAAAACCCAGAATCGCACTGTGCCCTTGCAAGGTAAAGGCCCCGGAAAGGCTCAAACCTGGGTTGTCGGTGTCGGCCCAGTATTCGCTGAGCAGGATCGGCTGTAGATTGCCCTGAAAGTCCGCCCACGCCGTCAGCCACGTCAAGGGACGACCCTCAAGCCCCATGTTTTCGAGCTGGCCCAGCAAGGCAGCCCGCTGGCTCTGCATCTGCGCCATATCGGTTTGCCATTCCAGATAAGAGCGATAGCTGGTTCCCAGGGTCACCAGTTGCCCAGCGCTGATCGGGGTTTTAGAGCCGTAGATCAGATTCAAAAAACCCACCTCCGACCCCGGCACCGGCAGTTCGTCCATGGACTGATTATTCAGGCGTGCGTCGAGCAGATTGATCCGACGCACGAGAAACTCTGCGTAAGCGGCAATCAATCGAGGATCACCGCTGTTCAATGCGTTGCGCAGGTTTTGCGAAATGAAACCATCGAATACGGGGGTGCGTATTTCGCTGTCGAAGAGCCTTACGTAGTCAGAACGATAGTGTTCCTGTACTCGCTCGATGTGGCGTGAGAACGGTAGCAAACTACGCCAGCCACCCTGTTGCTCGTTAGACAGGTTGATCAGCGCCTGCCGGAAACGGCGCAACGCATCCAGATCGGTTTCCATCCCGCCTGCAAAGTCTTCAGTCGCGGGAGGCTCGTTAAGCGCTTCGGTGAGCACCGCCTGGGTATGACGGTCGGCATAAACCATTAATGCGCCGAACCCGAAGCAAAGCCCCAGCCAGCCAATGACTGCGGCATGAGCAAGCAGACGCCGCCAACGATGCCAGCTATCGATGGACTGATAAGCATAACGTTGCCCTGGCAACAGTTGCCCCAGCAGATCATGGCTGAACCAGCCTTCATGCTGAGCGTCGGCATCCAGCCCTTGACCGGTAAGGAATAGCCCGCACAGCAGAGGCGGCTCGCTGTAGGGATTAGCGTCAAAGGCCGGCAACAAAAGCTTTTCTAGACGCGGCCGCAAATCGCCGATGCGTTCCGGCAGGCTAAAAGCATCTGGGTCAGGCACGCCGCGCACGCCCAGTTCTATGCGTAGATCGAACAACCGCTGGCCAAGTCCGCCAAACATTTCATCGAGAAACGCGCCCGCCCCGCCAGCACGGTGCTGGCTGAGCAAACCAAAGGGTTGCTCACGCTGTGGCGGTGTCAATGCGGCACCCCACTGGGCGAAACCAGGCACGGCTTCGGCACCCGTAATGATGAAATACACCGGTAGCCTGGCACCGAAAACCTTCACCAAGTCATCCAGACGGCGACGCAGATTGTGTCCCTGTTCGGCCAAACGCTCATCAGAATCGGTCAACAGGCGTTTGCTGTCGATCACCAGCAACACACCGTTGAGCGGCTCGCGACGCCGCGAACGCAGCAGCCAGTAAAGCAAACGCCGCCATTCCGGGCCAGCGTCGCTATTCCCTTCAGCCAAGCGGCCTGCAGGATCGATGATCACACCCCGTTCGAGGAACCACCAGTCGAGCGTTCCAGTAGGCATTGCCTGCTTGCCACGACTGGTCGAGCGCAATGCCGAAGTCAATCCACTGTTGACCAACACGCTGCTTTTGCCACTGCCACTCTCACCCAGCATCAGGAACCAGGGCAGCACGTACAGCGGTGAACCCAGTCGACTCAGACGCGAATGGCGCAGCATGCGCACACCGCTGTTCCAGTCCTGATCCAGGTTGGGAGCCTCATCGCGACGACTCTGTGGCAACTCGCTTTTCATTCGCGCACGCAAGCGCCAGGCGTACCAGCGTCGCCCGATCCAACGGGCGACCAGCGCCAACAGAATGGTCCCGATAAAAATGGCCGGCACGTACCACAGCGGCCAATCCTCATAGAGTGCCAGCCCCCAAAGCACCAACGCAAAACTTGCCAGCAGCAACACCCAGAGCAACAAGACCCCCGCTTTCTTCAACATCAGCGCATCTCCAGCAATTGGCTGACTTGTCGACCCAGCGAGAGGTCGAAACTGATGTAAAGCACGGTCAACACAATCAAGGGAATCCCAATCAGCAGAAGCAGCGAAATACCGGGCAAGCCACGGCGTACCACACGAACCCGTTTCGGTAGCTGGTCTTCGGGTTGTTCAAAGAGGTGGCTGGTGGCATCCAGCGGCACCATTTTGTTATCGAGGATGATCCGTTCCAGGCACAACCGGCGGTACTGAGCCAGCTCGCCACCCGGACGTGTCGCGTAGCGGCCCTGAAAGCCGCTCAACAACGCCAGACCAAAAACCTCACGGGCACCCACCGCCGCTTCGGGCAACGCCTCCAGGCGCTGAAAGAACTCAACGCCGGCACGACTGGTTGAAAAGTAATGACGTTGCAACGGCGCACGACGCCATTGTGCAGCGCCTGGCCAATCACGAGACATGGCTGTTTCGTCGACCCAGGCCACCACAGCGAACAGTGCCTCGCGCACATCAGCCTCGGTAAAGTGCAATTCGCGGGCACGATTGGCAGCGGCGTCGAGCAGCACGATCAGCCCCGGCGCGAGGGTTTCGTAGGATTGCGCAGGATCGATGACGCCACTTTTGGCAGCGTCAAATATCGACATCCAGCATTCAGCCAGGCGGGGATTGATCATGTACGCACCACCACCAGATCGATGATCAAGTCAGCCGGCGGCTGGGGCAGGAAAAACGCAGCCTGACGCTCGTGCTGCAGCGCTTCCCAGCCATCACTGAGTGTCTCCAGGCGGAAGTACAATGCCCCCGCTACCCTCGGCAGACCTTGTGGGGGCACCTGGAGGTAGATCAGTTCAATACCGGGTAACGCGCGATTGACCAACCCTTCCATGACGCTGACCGCCCCCAGCTTGCCATCCAGCGGTAAGCCCTCGGCCAGCCACACAGGGTCGACCGCGCTGCGAGCCACCAGGAAATAACGATGACGCGGGCCGAAAAAGGCGTCCGGCAACTCGGCTTGATAGAGACCTTCCTGCAATTGCAGGCGCACAAGCAACTCGGAGCCGATACTTATTTCATTGAGTTGCTGGCCGATCAGGGCCACCAGGGCAATGGTCGCGACCCCGGCCTCTTCATGCTTGTAAGGCGGCACCAGCAAGCGGCCATCAGGGGTTTCACCGAGCATGTCGCAGACGTCGGAAAACAGGCTCAACTCACCGACCAACTGGCGCAGGGTGCCGTAAAGCTGCCACGGCGAAACCTGCGGCGTTTCCAGCATGTGGGTCAGCAATGGGCCATAACGGTTCAGTACCGCCAGGGCCATCAGATGGTTGACCTGAGCACCGTCGAAATCGCCCCGACGCGATTCACCCGGCTGCTTGTACACCGACAGCTGTCGCGCCCGGCCGACCAATTCGTCGCGAACTTCGCGCAGGGTTTGCAGCAACATCGGTGACGCTGCCAGGTTGACCGACGGCGGCACATAGCGCTGCGCAGGTCGCACGCGGTCGCCGTCGAGGTCAAGACGGGCAATCGGCAACAATTCATACGCGCTCAGATGCTCCAGCTCGTCTTCCCAGAACAGCCGCAACACGTAAGACATTGGGCGCACCCGCGCTTCCGGGGAATTGCCGAGACGGTCACCGATCACTTCCGGGTCAGCGGCCACGACAAAGCGCGCTTCCGCCCGAGAACCGTCGGACAGTGTCTCGAACACTTGCGCGTTGGCATCGCCTGGCAGTAAGCGGCGCAGACCCACAAACAGCGTGCGGCCGCCACTGAAGTCGCCCAAGTCCAGGGTACGCGACTCCAGCACCGCATTACCTGGATACTCAGCCAACGTGCCTTCGGGGAAGCGCACCGACAATTGATCCAGCAGGCACTGTTTGGCAACCAATGCAGATTCGTTGATCTTCAGGGAGATCAAGCCCCACGGGTAAGGATGGTTCAACTCCGTGGTGCGGGTCAGACGATGCTCGATACGGGCATCGTTCTGTTGAAAATGCTGAGGCTGGAGAAACAAGCCCTGGTGCCAATACAACAACTGATCGATATTCATAGGGCTCGCGTTCGGGCAAAAGATTGAAAAAAAGTGGCGACTGCAACGCTCACGATAAAAAAGTCAGTCCTGTGCGCCCGGCAGGCGCACCTCGCCTTCTCTGGGTTGCACAGGCTTGGGCAGCGCAAGACGACTTTCCTTGCCACGCAGCAGAGCCTCGGACCCTACGAGCAGGTCAATGGCGATGGGGCGCGGCGTGGCGGTCCAGGTTTTGCTGAAGAAACCAGTGGAAGTAACGTCGACGCCGATCTGATACAGCTTGGCGCTGCGCATCGGGTCCAGGTGGGCGTAGCCTGCCGAGATGCCGACCATCTTCGCGCCCTCGAGCCGAGGCAGACTCAACTGCTTGCTCTGACCCGGCTCGATGAACAGCCGCGTGAGGCCGATCATTCCGGTCGGCGCGCTGTTCATCAGCAACAGACTGCTCAATTGCTGGGAACTGCCGGTGTAGGCCGAAAACGCACTGATCTGATCGAACTGCGTGACCACCACCAACAGGTTATGCGCCTGGCCGTCGTACTGATTGAGGTCGTTATCGGCGGTAAAGCTCAGCTCGATGGCATTCTCGGTGTAGTCCCATTTGAGTTCGGTGAGGGCCTTTTGCTCGGGGGTGAGTTCCTGGCTGCTGCAGGCGGTGAGCAGCAGACAGAGTGTGAGCAGTATCGCGAATACCTTAATCATTCGAGCACCAGTGCTTGTGTCGGCGCTTTGCACCTATTGAAAGCAGTGAAGCGGGTCGTCACCCCTCCACTTTTAAGCATGTTCATCACACCACTCCTCTAACCCAATTTTATCCATTCGCCATCAGGGCGACTGTTACTTCAAGGTGATTGACTCAGGACATGACCATGACCACGGTCTGGCTTGGCGCAGAGACCATGCCCATGGTGTTGGGCGGGGTTCCGTTGTGAGCTGTCTGAGAGGTGAGCCGCACGGCGGGCATGCCACCAACCATGACCGTGGCGCTGCCATCAATAAACGCCATCGAGCCCATTATTTTGCCGCTCACCACGCCCCCCGCCGCGCCAGCCTGATCGCCATTGCTCAACAAGACCTTGCTCATGAGATTCATTGCAGGCAAACCACAGACCAAAACCGCCATTACCAACCCGCCTGGATCAGCCATGGATGTATCAGCCGTATTGGGATAAGGCATTGGCATCGGCCCCGCAGGCGTAGGCGTTTTGCAGATGTCAGGCACCGTGGAATTTGCGGTCGCTCCGCCATTGTTGAGCATGTACATAGCTACGTCCTTTTCAGCCCAGTTTGATTCGTTCGCCGCTTACGGCAACGGTGACTTCGCCAAACAAATCAAGCGTCTCGCCGCGCAGGCTCCAGTCTTTGTCGACTCGCTGGCGAAGCGACCCCGAGGTCAGTTCCTCATGACCTTCGACTTCACGGCGGCTCTGAATGTAGCTAGCGGTATGTCGCACAGCTTTTTCGCAATGCCTGATTGCGCTGTCGTTGCGCTCGCTCCAATAGTGGTCAGAACGCTCTCCAGTGACGCTGAGCGTCGTGACGCCGACTTGAGCCTCAGCGAAATGCGCCACCGCCTGATCGGCACGCAGTGCAAGCATGGGGCCCGTATCCAGCGAAAGGCCGTCTCGGGCTTCAATGCTCAATGCGCCGCTGGGCAGGTTGAAATGCACGTCACCCTCTACACGCAGTTGAGCAGGTTGCAGTTGAGTGCGCTCCAGAACGCTAAGGATGTAGCCGTCCTCCCCCGCCAGAGTAATAAGCACCGTGTCGCCGACGGCAGGCTGAAGCAGGCAACCCATGGCCGGTTTCAACCAGTAGCGATAGCCTTGAGTGCTGACGACGCCAAAACGTTCGCCGCTGACCGCATTGATCTGTGCATGGCGCAACACAGCAGGGGTGTCGATAAAGTTCAGGGCTTCTTGCATCGCTGGTTCCTATAGGGTTGGTAGCCAGTGTTGCGCCGCCAGGCGCTCGCTGTCTTCGGGACGGATGGCGTCTAAGTTGGCACCGCGCCAGTCACAATGGGCGAGGTCGGCGCCGTGAAAGTCGGCACCGTTGAGGTTGGCGTCGATGAAGCTTGCCTTCGGCGCATGAAGCTCCTCGCACAGCGCATACTCAAGCGAAGCCCTGGACAACATTGCATCGGATAAATCGGCGTTATTGAGACACGCCATGTTCAGACTGGCCTCAGTGAAATCGGCACCTGACATCTGCGCATTGGAAAAAATAGCTTTGTCCAGGCGTGCGCCTTTGAACACCACTCGTTGACCCTGGCTCTGGTAGAAAGACGCTGACTGGGCATCGCACCCCGTGAAATCCGCATCCGTCAGCGTCGAACGATCAAAGGCGCATTGATGGAGGACAATTGCGGCGAAACGCGCCCGCTCCAGCAGACAATTGATAAAGCGTGTCTGTGACCAGCGAGTTTGAGCGGTTTGCAGATCAGTCAGGGTGCACGTGTCCCACTGACTGGACTCCATGGTTGCCTCGTTGAAACGCGCGCGGGCAAATACGCTCTCGATCACCGACAGCCCCTTGATTCTGGTCTTGCGCAAATCCAAGTCATTGCCACAGCAGCGCAGCCATAGACCATGATCCAGTCGGGCACCTAGCAGGCTCGCCCCGTTTAACGTGCAATCGGTCAGCATTGAGTCCGTAAACGTACAGTCGTCGAATTGCGCTGCGGACAATTCGCTGGATATCCACGAACAGCCGTCAAGATGCGCCTGGGAAAAGATGGCCCCACGCGCATTGACCCGCTCAAAACGGGCATTGCGAAGATCAATTGCGCGGTAGTTTCCGCCTTCCAGATCAAGGCCCACTAACGGTTCATGATCCGCGACCAGCATTTGCAACTGGTCAGCTGTCAATGTTTGCTTAGACATGGGCGAGATCCTCTTTCAGACGACACCGCCCTAGCAGAACTCGATCCAGTACAACGTCCTTGCCACGGACCGCTTCGGTCACGACACCGAATAGATTGCTACCGGTCAGGTCCGCTGCGTCCAGTTGCACTTTACGTAACCGCGCCTCCATCAGATTTGCTCCTTGCCAACGGACCTGCCTGAGATCACTGCCGGTGAAGTCAGCCTGTACCGCGTTCAGGTGGTAACCGTCGCTGTCTCGCAGATCGCAGCGACTGATAAGCGCCTTCTTCAGAGTCGTGCCTTTTAAACTGGCCCCCCGTAGATTCACGCCTTGAAAACTGGCCCGCTGTAATTGCGCAGCATCCAGGCAGATACCGGACAACTGGCAACTTTGATCAAGGCGAAAATTAGCTGCCTTCACGGCTTTGGCATCCACTGCAGTGCCGGTCACTTGCGACCAGGACGCTTGCTCAAGATCGGCGCCAGAAACCTGCAAACAGTCCACCGCGCAGGCATGCAGGCTGGATTTTGACAGGTCGGCTTCAACGGCACTCACCGCCGTCAGCGTGCAGGTGTGAAAGCTTGCACCGGCCAGTCCGGCACGGGTGAAGTCGGCGTTGTCCAATGCACAGTCGACGAACTGTGCTTGAGGCAGGATGGCCGCTGTAAATTGTGTTCGCAGGAGGCTGCATCCGGTGGCGTAAAGTTCACTAATCCTCGCGCCACTGAACTTCGCGTCGTCAATATTGCAATGTTGGAAGAACGCACCTTTCAGGTGTGCTTCGCACATATTGACCCGGGTTAGATCACAATCGATGAATACTCCATCATTCATCGCGGCACCGTTCAGCTTTGCATCCTTGAGTTGGCAACGTTCAAAATACACGCCGCTCAAAACTGCACCGCTCATGTCGACGCCAGAAAGATCAATATCCAGAAAGCGCTGTCCGATCAACGATTGTGAGGCCGAGTGAGCGGCCTCCAAAAGCTCGCGAGTCCAACTAACAGCAGGTAAGGTCGATAGAACCTCAGGCAAATACTCAGTTCCCCCAGTTAGTTGCGAGGTCATTTCAGCGATTGCACGAGTGATTTCAGCTTCCACCGATTTGGCTTGGGTAAGCCCTTCTTCAATTTTGGCTTGATATTCAGCCTTTTTAGCGGTCGACAGGGGCAGTCGAGAAACCATCGAGAACGCATTAAATTGTTGGCCCGCAGCTGTGCTATCAGCAGAAGCTGCCTGACCATAAATCGATTCAGCGCTACGGTTCATGCGCTTGGCGATTTGCTCAACATAAAGGTGCGCCCGTTCGAGCTCTGCTGCGACCGATGCGCGAAGATCAGCCTCAAGTGCGACCGCATCGAAAATCGGGACCGGCGCTATCTCGCCTCGCCTTATGGCGGCGGCAAAACCAGGGCGAGCCGGAGGCGGATACTGTGACGGGTCAAATGGATGCCCCAAACGACTGGCAATTTTCTTTGCTGACTCGATGCCTTGTTGATGCATATTAGCGACTTCTGCATAAATTATATTTGCATCCGCCTCAAGTGCGCTCAAGATAACTTCGTCATCAACTGGCAGTGAAACCATTGCTGCCTGGAGGGGTTCGACCTCGGCTTGTGGCCACAGTTTGTCGACCCATTCTTCCTTACTCAGAATCGGATCGTTGCGCCGCTCACATCCCACACCCAACGCTGCGATGTCTTGCGCATCGGTTTCGTGAAGCGGCAATTGTGCTCGGTACAGCAGCAACTGATATTCCTCGTTTGGAAACAGCCAGACGGTGTCCAGGTCGAGTAATACCTCAGTAATATTCAGCGCCGAGTCCGCATGCTCGACAAACAACCGGGGCCTTAGCCCGGGCAGCGTCCCCGTCAATTCTGGAAATCGGGCGTGCATACCAATCACCGACCATGCCTCATCCCCTCGCCAGTATTGATTGTGGCATTGATCCTCAGCGACTTCGTTGAACCAGCGCACGTCGGTATCCGCCGGCAACCATGGAGCACCGTCAGCCTGCCACCGCTCATCAACCGTCCCGATGAATGAACGGCGTTCTGAGCATTGAGGCGGTAGCGGCAGAAAACTGGCCAGCGGTAGACGCTCTAGAGGGCTTCGAAGTCCTGGTAAAGGATATTCGATTTGGGCCAGCGCGCTACCGGCAATCCGATCCGGTTCGTCTACGTAACCCACTCCATCAGGATTATCTGAGAAACCAGCGCCCCCGAATGCGTGTTCAAAATCCAGCGCGACAGCATCAAGCCGAGCCGTCGCAACGCCACTCCAGCCCGTCAATTCGCGCCTCCACACTCGAGAAGGGAAAACGTGAAGGGTTTTGTCGCAAGACCCTATTCGAACGCGGACAGCCATACCATCGCGTTGCTTTTCGTTAAGCGAAAAAGCAAGCCCATGAACGGCAAAAGTGCCGACGCTTTTTTTTAATCCATGATCAAAAGGTTTACCTGAAAATCGTGAGTTGATCCACTCAACACAAGCCTCGGTAGATAACGGGTTTCCGCTGGCATCAATCAAGATGCAAACAGTGGCTACCAGATACGGCACCTTCAGAGCCTGGTAGCGGGCGGTCAACAAAAGACAATGCTCATCCAGCTTATAGTTCATATACGGCGTCCTCGGAGAATGAATGCCGCACGGTCAGGGAGCTGGAGTTATCGCTGCCAACGCCCGAACAATCTGGGCCGCGTTATTTTCAGCCGCTGCGGCCGCATTAATTGTTTTGGCCGCCGCCTCTGTTGCTTTTTGCACAAGACCAGCGGCTTTCATGGCCGCTATCATCGCAACTTCCTCTACCACTACACTCGGAACAAACGGAACACCTTGTTTGGAGGTCAGGCTTTTGAACGATAAACATGCGATCTGTGTAGCGCTTATCGACTTGCCCACCTTGAGAAGCTCCGTCGTGCAGTTTTTGAAAATACCCGTATTGGAAACAACAAGACTGCCATTGATATTGACATCGGCATTAATAGAAACCGGAATCGCTGAGTTAATGGATATCCCGGACGGTGTTAACGAAATACTGTGCGGCCCGCAGCTAAAAGTGACCAAGGCCGTTGTGTTATGAACGTGGGTACCTGTCGTTACCGTAGAATTCACTGATAACTTCGCTTCATTGACGTGGGATTTCTGAGCGTTGAGCACTTTTTCCGCCCTCGCCGCAAGTAACTCTTCACATCCATGTTTAAACTTTTTTACTCCCGGATGTAGCGTGTATGTCGTTTTGGGTCCGGCAATACTGACGGCAACCTCCCATCCCATGACACTCAAGCTTTGCTTCAGCAAACCTATCGACGCAGAGGTCTGCTCCAGCGTCGCCTCCATTTTTATTGACCAAGACGGCGTAAACGTCGCAGTCGGTGCGATCTGATAATCCTGGAATCTCCCGGTGTGCGAAAAAGCAGGAAAGACGTCATGCGATTTTGCTGATGCCGCCGGCTTCGTGGATGTGGATGTGGATGTGGATGTGGAATCAGTCGCGGGAGGGGCGTCACTCTGCTTACTTTGCGAGCCATTTGACGAAACGCTGAATCCGCCTCCCATGCTATGAGAGTACATGTCGGAGACTTCGTGCTTGTACGAGTTGGATGCCAACCGCATATGATTATCGGTTTGCAGATGAGCACCGCTGACATTGCCCTCACCCAGGGTCAATTTAGTATTGCCGATGGGGGCTCCCATACTCATCATCGGCCCTGATGCACTGTCTTCCATCGCCAGATAATGACCACCCGGTGTGTTAATGCCACTTTGTGTCGCATTGGCCATCGTGACTCGCGCTGGGTTTTCCGAGTTGGGTACGCTGCCGGTGATAACGGGCCGATCAGGGTCCCCCCCCAGGAAAGACACCAGCACTTCCGTGCCCTTTAATAACGGAAATGCCATGCCATGACTTGATCCATTGGATATCGTCGCCATGCGCAACCAGGCCGAGCCACGGTTGGCGTTCTTTGCGCCGCGAATAAACGGAAAGCTGACTTTGTAGCAACCCTTACCGTTAAGCAGTGGGCGACCGGTGTCTTCATCACCATCCACTACCGCACTGAGCACACCCTGCACATAAGGCCGGGGCGTGACACAGAGTGCACGGAATTGCACATCGCCGGGCAAGGCGATAAAACGGGTGTTGATGCCCTGCCCCGGACCTTCACCCTCCGAGCCCAGGCCCGGCAACGGCTGATAACCCTCATGGTGAACTTCAATAACTTGATAACCGGCATTGAACATCGGACGCGGATGGCCCACTAACAGCATAGGATAGCCTGCGCGCAACCCCGTGGCTCGACCGGCGCCATGAAACTCCCGTTGACGACAACCGATGGCCTGGGCGCGTCGATTGGCCAACCATTGCCCCTGTTCGAGGGAACCGAAGTGCTCGCCATATAGCCCTTGCCCGCCGATAAATACAGGCGAACTCGATACCGCCGTGCGTTGTTCGAGTGAGGCATCTGCCCCAAGGCTGGCACTTGCCACCGAGGCGTTGACCTCTAACTTCAACTGCGCGTTGGTCGCGGAAAAGTCCTGTAGCGTGACTCCCGCCGCTTGCCGGACCAGCTTGCGCTCGAAGCTACGGGCTACCGCCAGGACCCGGCCTACATCCAGTTCCGAATCTTGACGACGATAGGTCAGAAGACTGGGGAGTTGCGGCTGGTAAAGCCTGTCGCCACACAGCACCAGCGCCTCTCCGTCAGGCCCTTGTTCAAAGAAGTAATACACACCGAAATATTCAAGAAGACGTGAAATAAAGGCGAAACTCGTTTCTTCGAACTGGCAGGTAAAAGTCGCCTGTGTCAGCGGATCATCAGCCAGAGGCAGGCGGATATCGAAGTCATAAGCCGAACCGGGCAAACCGTTGATACCCGGCCCTTCGACATTCAGATCAGCCAGCTTGAGCACGTCGCGAATCAGTTCCGGCAGGCTTTTGTCCAGCCAGATTTCGGAAAAGCGGAAATGACGCAACTGCACAAAGCGCGGTTCCAGCACCACACGGTAGTAGTAATAAAGGGAATCGGCGTCGAGATAATCGACCTCCGTTACCATGCCCTGATAGGGGTGCGGCAAACCCAATGCATCACTCAGGGTCAATACCGCTCGGTTGCCAAGTAGCGCTTCGTCATCGAACAAGGGATTGATCGTGGCCAGCCGAACCTCGAAACGATACGGCTGAGAGAGCTTTTCCTCGCCCTGCCACTGCTGCACCCACAACGTTTCTAGCAACAGCGAGGGTGCAAGGCTGGCGAAAGTACAGAGCGCGTGATCATTGAGAGCCATCAATCAATCCTTGTTCTTCAGTAGGTAAACGAGCGGTCACTCTAGGGTTTCAAGCAGCGCTTCACCCTCGGGTAAAGACCTGATCGCATCGGCCTCTACCTGGGTAATCACCCACTCCCCGCCACCACCCACCGCCACATGTAGCCCGGCCAGCGGGCGCTGATCGGCAATCGCCCCCAGCAACACGTCGGACAAACGCGGCGTCAGGCTTTTGCGCAGAATGAAGTCGATGTTGCGCGCTCCGCTCTCCACTTCTGTGCAGCGTGCGGCGATGGCGTCGGCGACCTCCTCCGAAAACGTCAGGCGTACTTTCGACGAGGCCAGCAGGCGCTCGCTGAGCCGGCCCAGCTTGAGGCGCACGATGCCTGCCAGTTGCTCGCTGCCCAAGGTGAAAAACGGCACGATGGTCATGCGCGCCAACAACGCAGGTTTGAAATGGCGGGACAGGGTCGGACGGATCTTTTCCGCCAGGGTGTCCGGGTCTGGACGCCCATCGATGCACAGGTTCTGGATTTCTTCGGTGGCCAGGTTACTGGTCAGCAGCACCACCGTGTTGGAGAAGTCGATCTGCCGTCCTTCGCCGTCGGACAGGCTGCCCTTGTCGAAGACCTGATAGAAAATGTTCACCACGTCCAGGTGGGCTTTCTCCACTTCATCGAGCAGCACCACCGAATACGGACGCTTGCGCACCGCCTCAGTCAACATGCCGCCTTCGCCGAAACCGACATAACCGGCAGGCGAACCCACCAGACGGCTGACGGTGTGCTTCTCCTGGTACTCGCTCATATTTACCGAGATCATCGCCTGCTCGCCGCCGAACAAGTGTTCGGCCACGGCCAAGGCGGTTTCGGTCTTGCCGACACCCGATGGACCGACCAGCAGGAATACTCCCAAAGGCTGTTGCGGATCGCGCAGGCCGGATTGCGCGGCCTTAAGGATTTCCGCGATCTGTTCGACGGCAGTGTCCTGACCGCGAATGCGCGTCTTGATGTTATCGGCCAAGGCCAGCACACCACCCGCAGCGTCGCGCAGCACTTTGCCCAGCGGCACGCCGGTCCAGTCGGAGACGACCTTGGCAATCGCATCCGGATTGACTTCGGTGAACAGCAGCGGTTCGTCACCTTGCAGCGCAGCCAGCGCCTCGCGGGCCTGATCCAGCTCGGCCTGACGTTCGCCCAGCGATGCCAGTACCTGAGCAGCTTCGCCCTCAGCCAGTGTCGGCAGATCCTGTTCTTTCAGGGTCAGCTGCTTACGGGCTTCGAGAACGCGTACCGCTGCATCACGCTCGGCCAGCCAGCGGGCTTCCAGCACGGCACGCCTGTCGTCAATGTCAGCCTGTTCGTCTGCGATATCTGACAGGCGCAGGTCTTCCACAGGGAAACCGTTGGCGCGGTCGCGCTCCAGTGCGTTCAGCTCGCGAGCCAGACCGGACAACTGCCGCTCCATGCGCTCCAACTCGGCAGGCTTGATGCCCAGGCCGATCCGCACCCGAGCGCTGGCGGTGTCGAGCAAGTCTACGGCCTTGTCCGGTAGCAAGCGCCCGGTGATGTAGCGATCCGACAATTCGGCGGCGGCAACGATAGCGTCATCACGCACGCTGACACCGTGGACTTTTTCGTAATGACCCTTGAGACCACGCAAGATCAGCACGGCGGTTTTGACACTCGGCTCATCCAGTTTGACCAGTTGAAAACGGCGCGCCAAGGCTGGGTCTTTCTCGAAGTACTTTTTGTATTCCGACCAGGTCGTGGCGGCGATGGTGCGCAACTCGCCACGGGCCAATGCGGGCTTGAGCAGGTTGGCCGCATCGGACCCCCCTGCCGCGCCGCCAGCACCGATCAGCATGTGTGCTTCGTCGATGAACAGGATCACCGGCGTGGTAGATGCCTTTATCTCTTCGATGACGCCACGCAGGCGGTTTTCGAACTCGCCCTTGACGCTGGCGCCCGCTTCCAGCGCACCCAGATCGAGGCTCAGCAGGCGGGTATTTTTAAGAAAGTCCGGCACTTCGTTCTGGCTGATCAATAACGCCAGGCCTTCGACCACGGCGGACTTGCCCACACCGGGTTCGCCCACGGCGATAGGGTTGTTTTTACGGCGTCGGGCAAGGATGTCGATCATCTGACGAATCTCATCATCGCGGCCGAAAATCGGGTCGATGCGCCCCGCCGCTGCCTTGGCGGTAAGGTCTTCGCAAAAGCGACCGATATTGTCTTCAGCGGCGGGCGCGATACCGCCTGCACTGGCGACCGAAGAAGACCCCAAGCCGGATTGCAGACTGTCCAGCGGACCTTCACTGGAGCCGCCCAACAGGTGGGAAAATTCAGCCGTCAGGGCATCGGCGGAAATGGGCTTGAGCATTTCGCCGTAACGAGTGCCGGCGGTGTAGTAACCCAGACGGGAAATCAGCGCCAGCAGCAGCGAGCCACCGCGAATCCGCCCGGTGCCGACCACCAGCGAGGCAATCAGCCAGGCATCCTGAATCCACTCAGTGAGCAGGCTGGCGAACACCGGCCGCCCGGGATTACCGTTTTTCAGCTGCGCCAGGCCGTCGTCAAGCAGCGCGCGCAGGCGCATCGGATCGATTTCGAATCGCGTAAGGATGCGCGTCACATCGGCATTCGGATCTTCCAGCAACTGACGCAGCATGTGCTCCAGGGAAATCTCGTAATGAGTGCGCGCCAGGGTCAGGCCCGCCGCGTTCTCCAGGGCCTTGGTGCTGTAAACATTGAGCCTTGCGAACAGCGGTTTGAGTTCTACCTGAATCATCTATCGAGCCCTCTCTTCGAGCATTGGTCCGTGTTCGGCCGTAAGCATGAATACAACGTCGTCCTGTGTGTCGCCGTCACCCAGCCAGGTATCGAGGCCGAGCCGCTGCCAGCCGCCCCCCAGCGAAGCGCATTGCTGCTCATCTGCAGCAAGACGCATGACCAATCGGCTGCGTAGCGGCGTCTGCAGGTACAACGCCACCAACCGTTCGAGCTTTTGATAAAGCGCTTGCCCTGGCAGCAACCCGTGAAAACGCTCGGCACTCAGTGAGTCCAGGCGGATATCCAGCGTGCCACTGCGGTCCATGACCTCTCGACCGAGCAGGCTGTTTTCGCCTAATACACCGCACTGCATTCCCAGGTAAGTGCGCGCCGGACGGTCAATGCGCAGACGCGTCTCGACACAGGGCACCACTTCCACCGGCACATCTTCGAGCACCGCCTTGACCAACTGTTGCAGGCCGAGGGCCGAGCGCGGGTGCTGGTTGAATAAACCGGCATAACGCAGCAGATCGACGGATTGATCCCGTTGCTCGGGACGCGCATCCGCAATGCCGATCAATGCCTGTAGCTGGCGCAGGCTCTTGACGTCCCGTCGCTCGGTAATATCAATCCAGATCCGGTGCTTTTCCCAAGCCCGAAACAGCAGTGGGTAAAGCGCGGCATGCAGGATGTCGAGAAAGTCGCGCCCCGCTGAATGGCCCTGCAGTTGCTCGTCGATCAGGTCTTCGGTGTAAAACGTCGGCAACGGCGAGGTGACGCCATACAGGCCAAAAAAGTTGGCCTCTATCCGATAGCGGCCATCTTCGCTTTGCTCGATACGCTCGATATCCCGTTGGGGAAATCCAAGCCCTAGCCGTGGCCGGACCCGCACGTTCTCGACGAAATCTTTTTCGCTCGGGAAACGCAATCGCAACAGGCGCAAGGCCTGGAAAAAACCATAGTCGCCGCCGTCATCGAGCAGCGGATCGATCACAGCAGGCGTTGGTGCCCGATCTTCGCTGGCCATTTCAAGGTCTCATGGTTGACGCTGTCGAACAGCGTGAAAGCGGTAAAGCTATTAATAGCTGTACAGCCAGCGAAAAATTCATCGAGCACGCAACCGAACATGTAGAAATTGCCTGGACTCAGGAAGTGGTCGCCCCGGCACTCGACCCGGACCACGCTGCCTTCAATGGGCAGCCCGCGAATGAAACGGCGCTCGTGGGTAACCGTGACGTTTTCGATAGCATCGATTCGCCGCTCGTTGGCGTCCTGGGCGCCTTCGCCGACGCTAGGCAGATAGAGCGACAGCAGGCCTCGCAGGTAGTCGCGATCAGCCAGGCGGAAGTGATTGGCATTGAGCTGCGAAAGCATGCGCCACAACAGTTTGTCGTCGAACTTGGGAGGCTGGCACGGAGTAATACTGCGAATGCTCTTGAATTCGACCCTGGGTGGCGTGTTGTCGGTGGGCTGATTCAAATCACCCAGACGCAAGCTTTCCGGCAACTTGCCATTGGTACACAGCAAACCGATGGACAGCGTCATCTCGCCAGGCACTTTGCCTTCGCGGTAGGGCAGGCTCAAATAATGGTCATAGCCGTGAGCGTCGATAGTCGACTGTCGGATTCGCAAGTTGTAGGTATCACGCTGCGAGAACGTATTGAACGGCTCCAACTGCCGCTCGCCCCCTGCGGCAGAATAAGCGCTGACCTTGAGCACCGAATGAATTCGCATGCTCATGCGTTGGCCATGATCGGCGGGCTGGATGCGGTAGTCGACTTGCTTGTGGTCGATGCGCAACGGGTGCGCTTCCTGGGCAAACAGGTTGATCGCTGGGGTTACCCCCATCATGAAACTGTTGGCGGACAGATTCGGCGTCCAGTCCGGCAAGCTCTCGAACATCAGACGTACGCTGAATCGGCCGTCCTTGCCCCTGACACGCCACTGTTTGAAACCGGAAAGCTCGACGAAAAGAAACTTCTCGGGCAGCGCGAAGTACTCCTGCAAGCAGCGATAGGCAGGATGGGCGGTGTCGGGAAAAGGCAGCAAGACATTGCTCGCATCGAACCCCAGGCCACGTAAATGCCTGGCTGGCAGCAACGTCATGGGCTGCCCTTGCGCACAGATACGAATCTCACGCAGGTTGAGCTGCAGCAGACGCAACAACTTGCAGCCATCCACCAAGCCATCGCCGAGATAGAAACGCAGGGTGTCAGCGTGCCAGTCATCTGGATCGGCGGTGGTGAAAGCGAAATCCAGGACCAGACTGCGTTCTTCACCGGCACCGCCATCCCAGCGTGTACCGATCAGTTGCAGCGGTTCGAGGTCTACCGCCGAAGTGCTGCGAAAGCGCACCCGCTGTCCATCGACAGGCACCGAGGCGACCTCGCATCCGGCATCGATACGCGTGGCTTGTTGTAACGGCCCGCGGGGCTGGAATTGAAGCAGTGTCAGGCAGGGCAATGGCTGCAGATAATGTGGATAAAGCAGCTGCGCCAGCTCTTGAATGAACTCGGGAAACTCGTCGTCCAGCCGTTGGCGAACCATCCCGGTGAGAAAGGCGACACCTTCGAGCAAGCGCTCGACATCCGGATCATTGGCCGAGTCCACACCCAACAGCGGTGCCAGGGCCGGGTTGCTACGGGCAAACTCATCGGCCAGGCGGCGCAGGTGGTTGAGTTCACTTTGATAATGGTTGTTGAGCATGACTTAGTGCATCGCCAGGGAAACGCGGCCGTCCGAAGACACGCGCGTTGCCAGGTGAATGGGAATGTCCCGATCATCAATCGCCACCAGGCCTTCAAGGCTGAAGCTCAGCGACAACACTTCCTGAGCGCCTTCGGCGACCAGAATGCGCGGCGACTTCAACCGAGGCTCGTAGCGGGCGATCATGCGAGTCATGTTCTCAATTATTTGCGTGGTCTCGCCGGTCGCAAACGAACCGGCCAGATTGGTGAAATCGGGTACGCCAAAATCGGCGTCGATTGGCACGCTGCCGCGCCGGGTGTTCAAGATGCGTTGCAGGTGCTGAACGATTGACTGCGTAAGCACTTCCGCCTGGGTCAGGTGCGTGCGGCCGGTTTCAACCTGCAAGCCCGTGATGCGTTCCAGCAATCGTTTTTCTCTCAACGCCGTGTACCTTCTGAAATTGAAAGAACACCGCCCTGAACCAGGGCGGTGAAGGATGACTCAGGCTTTGCTTACGCTTTTGGCGCCAGCCACGAATCTTCGGCTTCGATGCCGTCCGGCACCCAGGTCCAGACGATTTTTTCGTAAGTGATGCCGATGTCTTCCATGTGGCCCATTTGCTTGAACTCAGGGCTCAATACGTTGGGTACCCAGGTACGGGCCGAAACAAGCACTGCGTTGCTCAGGGTGATGGTGTAGTACTTTTCTTCCGTGCCTTTGGGCGAGATGCGATAGAACTCAAGCACAACGGACTTGAGTTGTTCGCCGGAGGTCAGGGCTTGCAGCAGCTTCGGCGAAGCCTTGTCGATCTCTTTGGTCAGGGTCATGCCCTGGTGAACACGCTTGCCTGCGGGCAAGCCGGTCTGCGGGTTCTTGGGAATATCGATCAGGTGTTCAACGGCTTGTACGAGGATCATCCCTTCGTGGCCGGTAACACTGCTTGAACCTTCGATCTTGCCTTGGTTCTGGCCTTCGATACTCAGGTAGCATGGCATTGGCATAACGTGTACTCCGGGTTTAATCAGTTAGTTTTCAGGCACCGATCAGAACGTGTGGCCCTGTGTCGTTGCGTTGAATCCATCTTATGGAACCCCCGAGGCGATGACCCTCGGGTGAACACCTGAACGAACGACATTTAAGTCATTCGTTCGCTCTGCCAAATCAGCTCTTGTCGAGCTTGCCGACCAGCGACAACGTGAAAGAAGCGCCCATGTACTTGAAGTGCGGACGAACCTTCAACCCTACGCGGTACCAGCCTGGATCGCCGTCAACGTCGCTGACGGTAATGTCGGCCTGACGCAATGGACGGCGGCTGCGTACACCGGCCGCAGGGTTATCCATGTCGGCCACGTACTGACGAATCCAGGTGTTGAGTTCAGATTCCAAGTCACCACGCTCTTTCCAGGTACCGATGTTTTCGCGCTGAATGACCTTGATGTAGTGCGCCAGGCGGCTGACCACGAAGATGTATGGCAGCTGGGTGCCGAGCTTGTAGTTCAGCTCAGCTTCCTTGCCTTCTTTGTCATTGCCGAAAAACTTGGGCTTCTGGCACGAGTTGGCGGAAAAGAACGCCGCGTTATCGGTGTTCTTGCGCATGGTCAGCGCGATGAAACCTTGCTCGGCCAGCTCGAACTCGCGGCGCTCGGAGATGAGCACTTCGGTCGGAATTTTGGTCTGGGTTTCACCCATGGCTTCATAGTTGTAGATCGGCAAGTCGCCGACCGTGCCCCCGCCCTGCGGACCGATCACGTTGGCGCACCAACGGTACTGGGCAAAGCTGTCAGACAAGCGGCTGGCAAACGCAAACGCGGCGTTGCCCCACAGGAAATCGTTGTTACCACCACTGACGCTTTCGTTGTAACGGAAGGTCTTGGCCGGAACAGTGTCCTCGCCGTAAGGCGTGCGCAGCAAAAAGTGCGGCAAGGTCAGACCGACAAAACGGGCATCATCGCTTTCACGGAACGCGTTCCACTTGGTGAACTGCGGGCCTTCAAAGACCGCTTGCAGATCCTTCAGATTGGGCAAGTCCGCAAAGCTGTCGATACCAAAGAACTGTGGGCCAGCCGAGGCAATGAATGGCGTATGGGACATGGCCGAAATGGAGGCGACCGATTGCAGGAGCTTCATGTCCTGCGCGCCGGGATTGAACTCGTAGTTACCGATGATGGAGCCGAACGGCTGACCACCGAACTGGCCAAACTCAGCGGTGTACACCGCCTTGTACAGACCCGAGCGGGTGATTTCAGGAGCATCTTCGAAATCTTCGAGCAACTTTTCCTTGGAGACGCTAAGAATCTCCAGCTTGTTGTTCTCACGGAAATCCGTACGGTCGACCAGAAACTTCAGCGAGCGCCATGACGACTCAAGCTTCTGAAACTTCTCGTTGTGAATGATGGCGTCGACCTGACGGCAAAGCTTGGCGTCCAGTGTGGCGATCATGTCGTCGATCAGCCCCGCGCTGACTTTCTCGGTCTGCCTTGCCGGTTCGAGCAGCTCGGTGACGAAGGCTTCGAGTCCCTGACGGGTAACCGCATAAGCTTCATCGCCCGGCTTGACGCGGGCGGCTTCTACCAACTGATCCAGCAACGAAACGGACTCGACCGCTTGACCAGTGCTGCTCGCGGCCTGACTTTTTTCTTCACTCATGGGTTATTCCTTGTCCTTTACGCCGAGTTCCGAGAGCAGGCGCTCGCGGGCACCGTCATCGTTCATCAGGGCCTGAAGTTGCTTGCGAAATTCCGGCAGGTTGCCCATCGGGCCTTTGAGCGCCTTGAGCGAGTCACGCAGGGCAATCAGCTGCTGCAGCTCAGGAACCTGGGCAACGATGGCATCGGGCTCGAAGTCGCGAATGGACTGGAAAGTGAGCGACACAGGAATCTGCTCGTCTTCCGGGGCGTTCTCCGCCAGACGATTGGGCACCGCCAACTGCAGGCTCAGGTTTTGCCCCTTGAGCACATCGGTGAAGTTGTCTTTGTCAACGCGGATCGGCTTGAGGTCTTCAACCGGCGTGTCGTCTTCACGCAAGGTGAAGTCACCGATAACCAGTTGCTTCAGAGGCAGCTCAACCTGCTCTTGGGCGCCACCGGTGTCGGAGCTGTACACAATGTTGACGCGTTCTTTAGGCGCGACTGAACCTTCACTAGCCATTTAATCTCACTCCTGTTTAGCGGGCTCGCTCAACGCAGCCGTTATAAAACCCATGGCATTGATATGCGTATGTCTGTCAGGTATCGCGTATTGCTGAACTCAACTTGCCTGTGGACTGGCCAGACGCCAGAAAGCGGGCAAATCCATGGCGGCCAACTGCTGCGCCCATACCGTTTTTGAACCGCCATCCTCTTGAACCAACGCCAGTTCCAATAAAGGCCGAACCAGATCCGGTTCCCAACGATCCAACCCCTGCTCCGTTGCTTCTTGCAGCAATACATCCAGGGCCACTCGCAACTGGGCACGGGGCTCGAAACGGTGCAGCAACTCGCATTGGGCACGGCGCAAACGGAACCGGTCGCGGCCACTGCCGGCCTCGCGCAGGCTCGCTTGCAGGCTGGCCAATGCATCGTTCAGACGTCCGTCAGCGGCTTCTCGCCCTGCACCGTCAATCAGCGTTTGCACAGTATCCCCAGCCCCAGCGCTGACCGCCGGGGCCAACCCTTCGAGCCAGCTACGCGTTGCCCCATCGGCGAACGGCTGACCGTCGGCGAAGGTGAGTTCGACCAGCGACGGCAGGCGTGCCAGAAAATGCCGAGTCTCCAGGGAAAGGCTCGCAAGCCCGGCCAGGGAGCCTGAGCCGAGGCGCGAAAGCGCTGCATGACTGGCTCGATTAAGGTCAAGCCAAAATGGATACGTGTTCAGCCGGCCTTCGCAAAAACGCACAATATCCAGCGGCTCGCCAGCGCTCTGCAACCGGCTGAAACTCTGCAGTTCGGCTTCCGAAGGTGGAGGAATACGTGTGGTGTTGCCTTGCGCGGGCGGAGCCTGCTGCAAGGTGGTCCAGGCCGACTGTCGGTTCAGGCGAAACAGCAACGGCAACGTCGGACGAGCGTCGAGACAAAATGCTACCAGCGGCGTTAACGACGCAAACACAGCGTCTACGGCGCTCTCAATCGCCTCATCGTTTTCAAAGCTGTCCAATACATGGACCGGAGCAAGCGTCGGCGGTGCCTTGCCGGGTACCGAAGTAGACTGCGGAACCGGTACTGCCACGGCGATAGACTCGACCGGCTGAACAGGCTCAGGCGCAACAAATGCTGGCTCGGCGCTGGCCTGCACGGGCAGTTGTGACAACCGTCGACGCAACGCAAAGAAACTCGGACCGTCAGCGTCCTTGTCGCGCCAAAAACGATCGATGGCGTCCCAGTTTTCGAGCAAGACAGCCAACTGATCGCCAGGCACCGGTTCGAAGCTTTCTTCGACCTTCGCCGTGAGCCATTCGAGCATCCATTCGGCCTGGTTACGCCGAGCACGCAATCGGGCTGGTGGTGGCGTCAACGTGTCCCAGTACTGCTCGAGCATTTCGCGCAGTACGTGTACCCCGGTCGCAAGGCCAGCTATACCGTTGAGCGTGGTCCAGGCACACAACAACCAGACCGCAGCATTGAAATCCTTGCCTTCCTCGCGAAGAACTTTTGCGCAGGTGTCAGCCACTTTCTGCCAGTCCACTCCGGATTCGGCATGAATATTGGTCAGCTTTTCAACTTCAATTTGCGCCAGCGAAAAGGCAGCGCCTTCTCGAGGATTGGCG
The DNA here is from genome assembly GCF_036346185.1 of Pseudomonas sp. 10C3. Taxonomy (NCBI): domain Bacteria; kingdom Pseudomonadati; phylum Pseudomonadota; class Gammaproteobacteria; order Pseudomonadales; family Pseudomonadaceae; genus Pseudomonas; species Pseudomonas sp. 10C3. The sequence goes on from NZ_JASJVE010000013.1 coordinate 94,446, forward strand.
CCAGCCGGACTGGCCACGCTGATCGCAAACGAACCCAACTCCTGATCGAGACAACTCATCCGTCATTCCTGCTACATCGATATGCCGCTTGATACACCGTCATGCACGCAAAAGAACTTTGCTGTCGATGCCCAGATCACTGCTGCACTTAAGGCATTATTTCCAATGACTAATTAATCAAATAGATGTCAACTCACTCGACCCAACGCCCCATTAAGAGCGTGCGATGGCCGCCGACTAAACCGCCGGACAAGAATGCGCTGACACCCCCGTCGGCAACATCAGGTGAACACCTGAATTGATCCGCGCCGCGTCTTTAACAGCGCACCACCGAAGAGCAAAAAAAGACTTTCGCCCCTATTCAGTGCAAAAAAACACCTGACAAACTCAAATAAAAATAACTGTTTTAAAATACGAACCTGCACGGAACTTATCAGGCTTTTTTTGTACGGCTTGACCGTGCGTTGCAGTTTTTGAACTATTTTTAGCCTATGCGGTATCCCCTATACCGTATGAGTAGCATGGGGTTCCTGTAGCGAAAGCGGAAAAACTTTCATAGCGCTGAAAAAAACAGGTACGCACGGGTCCGTACAGCGATAATGGCTGCCTACATGAAACCTCAGCCTACATTCAGTGGACGCCATTCCGGTCCGGTTATCGATGCAAACCTTGATCTACTGGTCAGCAGTGAAGTTATGAACAGTCTCGCGTCAACTCAATCGCTTCAACTCCCATTCGGTGCACGCCAGGCTCCCGATCACTTCAATGTCAGCGCGGAGCCAGTCTCCAATCAGTTTTTGGCCTGGCGCCGTCGGGTTGGGCACGTCATTGACGCACTGCCCTCGTCCAAGTCAGTCGAGTCACCTTTTAACGGCTGTATCGATCGTTATACGTTAGGGGCTCGACTGTTCACCGATTGCTCGAGTGACGCCTTGCTGCTTGATCGCTCGGTCGCACGCATCTCGACGGACAGCGTCCGGGATTACGTTTTCCAAGTGTTCACCGAGGGCGGTATTGACTCTATTCAGGGCGGGGGCCTTGAAAGCCGCAACCCCGTTCAGGCCAGCATTGTCGCCATGGACATGAACCAACCGATAAGAATGCACCGAAGCCATTGTCGGGTACTGACATTCTTCGTACCACGACCGATAGTGGACGCCGCGCTACCACACGCAGAGTCGATCCATGGCCGCGTCTTCGCCAATACAACACCACTTACCCAACTGATGATCGAGCATGTCGCGACACTCTCGAAACGTCTGCCAAACATGAATCCAAATCAAGCAACGACAGCGTTCGATATCGGCATTCAGTTAATGCTCGGCGCATTTGCCAAACAGGCCAAACTGGGGGGCAACGTCAGGGCGGCGGCGCGTAGCGCAATGTTCGACAAAGCCAGACGCTATGTGCAAGACAACCTGTATCAACCCTGGTTGACACCGGAGAGCGTTCTGTCGGCGGTACAATTGCAACGCCATACGCTGTATCGGCTGTTCCAGCATGAGGGCGGATTGGGCCGCTACATCCGTAATTGCCGACTGCGTGAAGCAGCAGACGAATTGGTGCGATACCCCAATCGGCAGGTTATTGAAATCGCTTACAGCCTGGGCTTCAAAAGCGCCTCGGACTTTACCCGCGCTTTCAGCCGCAGTTATGGCATGTCCCCGCAGGACCATCGCATCATGGCTGCACAGCGAAAGTGTGAGCCTGTATAAGGCAGCAGCATAGCCACTGCCTGAAGCACTTAGTGATGCGACCTATTGACGGGAACGACCCCATAACGCGTCGCCCTGGTCAGCCAATCCAGCGGACCTCTGGCTCCTTGTGCTTAACGGGGACAGGCACGGATTTCGGGTGGCCAACAATGATTGGCGCAACCGGCTTCCACTCGGCGGGAAGACCAAGTGCATGCTTCCCCTCCGGTGTATTAAGAAAACTTTGGGCGAAACCGATCCAACAGGTGCCTAGCCCTTCAGCGTACGCGGCGAGCATCAGATTCTCGGCAGCCAATGCGCAGTCTTCGACGACCCACTGACCTTGCGTGTTCCCCGAAATCAAGATGAGTGCCGGCGCGTGGTAGAAGATCTGGAAATTTGGATCATTGAGCATTGAATGAAAGTGCTCGGACTGGGTTGCTGCGGGCATCGTCGCGAGCATGCAGGCCTTCGCTTCGCGCGAGACTCGATCCAGCAGTCCTTGATCGCGTATCACCGTGAACGTCCACGGTTGTTGGTTTACCGCGCTGGGCGCATGGGCTGCGGCGTTAATCAATCGACGAATGATTTGTTCATCAACGGGTTCTATCGTGTACTCCCGTGTCGAGCGGCGCCCCAAAATCGCGTCGTTGATATTCATGCTGGCAAGCCTCAAATAGTGTCGTTTCACAACGTCGCCCGCCAACGACGATTCAACATTGATTTAGATCAAATCAAGGCGGGACCAGCCTCTCCCCTCGTTTCGTCTAGCACTCGCGCCAACCTGAGCGGCTCCACGTTGCGCGACATTGATCTGCATCAGAAGGACGATGCGCGTTCAACGCACACTGGATACGCCTCGCTCTCGCGAGACACGCAACGCGGGTGAAAATGACTCACGCAGGAGTACAGATATGTACGAAAAAACCATGGCGTGTATCGACGGTAGTCCCGCGTTCCGCCCGATCCTGCTGGCGCCAACCACGGACCCCGGGTTGCTTATATGAGCCGCTTGATCCGGCTTTTGGTGTACACCATGCTGGTGTGCATCTGCGAGCTTGCCTGGGGATCGGACGAAGCTGCTCAGAGCGCCGAATCGCGCGTCACAATCCTCGTTTACCACCGTTTTTCGGAGACGGCGGACGACTCCATGACCGTCCGCATGAGCACCTTCGAAACCCAGTTACGTGTCCTGCGCGAGCATGGCTACCACATCGTGCCGCTGCGCGAGGTGGTCGGCTGGCTGCGGGATCCCAATGCGACGTTACCGCCGAAGCCAGTGGCGATCACCGTCGACGACGGGCATCGTTCGGTATTCGACAAACTGCTGCCCGTCGTGTTGCGCGAGCGGTTTCCGGTCACGCTGTTTATCTATCCATCGGCGATCTCGAACGCGTCCTATGCGCTGACCTGGGAGCAATTGCGTACATTGAGACAGACCGGGCTCATTGACATCCAGTCGCATACGTTCTGGCATCCCAATTTCAACGTCGAGCGCCGACACCGTACGCCGGCGGATTTCCAGCAATTCGTCCGCACACAACTCGACAAATCGCGTCAACGTATCGAGTCGCAAACCGGTGCCCATGTCGACATGCTCGCGTGGCCGTTCGGCATCTACGACGACGAGTTGATCGCGCTCGCCTCCGAAGAGGGTTACACAGTCGCCGTCACACTGGAGGCGCACAAGGCAGACCGGCACGCGCGGCTGCTCGCATTGCCACGTTTTCTGATGACCGATGCCTACGGCACAAGGGCGTTCGCGCACTTGCTCGGCGAACCGGACTCACTGCCGATGCCCGCAGCGGGGAACGCACGATGACCTTCATCCGCGTATTCAGGCGACACGCGATCCCGGCGCTGCTGGCCGTCACTGCCCTGCTGACCGAGCAAGGCGCCCTGGCCGTCACCGGTGTCGTGCTCGACTCGAGTACGCGAAATCCACTTGCCGGCGCGATCATCACGACGTCGGCCGGTGTGACGCGAACCGACGAACACGGCCGGTTCGAGACCGCTCACTCGGCCGAGAGCGTCGCGGCCCGCGCCCCAGGGTATCTGCGTACCGAGGCCAAAGTGTCCGGTGAAACGCCCGTGATGCTCACGCTGACCCCGTTTCGCCCGAAAGCGGTCTATCTGTCGGTGTTCGGCGTGACCAGCGCGACTCTGCGCAACAAGGCCGTCAGCCTTGCTGACAGCACCGTGATCAATGCACTCGTCATCGACGTCAAGGGCGACCGCGGCCTGACGCCCTATCGCAGTGCGGCGCGCGAGGCAATTGGCGCGGCGGCCCGAGTAACCACGCGCGCAGCACAGGAACAGGACTTTCCGGCGCTGCTTGCCAGGCTGCATACGCAACACCTGTATTTGATCGCACGCATCGTGGTACTCAAGGACGACCCACTGGCCGACGCGCATCCGGAGTGGAGCGTGCACACCGCAGAAGGCACGCCGTGGCGTGATCGCGAGAACCTGCAATGGATGGATCCGTTTTCGCACGACGTATGGCAGCACAATCTCGATGTCGCCGAGGAGGCGGCACGGATGGGCTTCGACGAGGTCCAGTTCGACTATGTGCGCTTTCCCGACAAGAGCGGGCTACGCTTTGCCCTGCCGAACACTCGGGCCAACCGGACTGCGGCAATCGTCGGCTTCCTGCAGGCCGCACGCACACGGCTAGCGCCCTACAACGTATTCGTTTCCGCAGACATCTTCGGCTACGTCTGCTGGAATCTCGACGATACCGCGATCGGCCAGCAAATCGAATTGCTAGGCGAGCCGCTCGACTATATTTCGCCAATGCTGTACCCGTCCGGTTTCACCTGGGGGCTGCCGGGCTTAACCAACCCGATCACTGATCCCGGTCAGATCGTCAGGCGCTCCCTGGCGGAGGCGGTGCATCGCACCCATCTACCGGGCGTGCGTTTTCGTCCGTGGCTACAGGCCTTTCGCGACTATGCGTTCGACCATCGCCTGTTTGACGCGGCGGCGATCAGTGCCCAGATAACCGCTGCCGACGCAGCTGGCACCAATGGATGGATGTTATGGAACCCGCGCAATCACTACGACGCCGCCGATTTTCCGCTCCGTTGATCGGTGCGCTGAAGCGCTGGGCGATACTGGTTGGAATGGCGACGGCGGTGCAGATCGCGAGCGCCGCCGATTTCGATACGGCGGCGCGCCTGCAAGCCGCACAGATCGTCGAGGGACAGATCGCCGCCGGACGCGTTCCGGGTGCCGTCGTCCTGATTGGGGACGCCACGCACGTGCTCTATCGCCAAGCCTTTGGACAACGCGCGACGAGGCCCGACCCCGAGCCGATGACGCTGAGCACCGAATTCGATCTCGCGTCGCTGACCAAGGTCATCGCGACCACCACGGCAATCATGCAACTGGCCGAAGCACACCGCATCGACCTAGACGTACCTGTTGTGCAATATTGGCCCGCTTTTGCGGCGAACGGCAAAGACGCGGTGACGGTGCGTCACCTGCTTGCGCACACCTCAGGGCTGCTGCCAGACCTGCCTGCGCGGCCACGGCATCCGGGCCGCGAAGGCGTATTGAGCGCTATCGCTGCGCAGCGTCTACGCAGCGCACCAGGCGAACGCGTCATCTACAGTGATCTGAATTTCGTGGTGCTCGGCGAACTGGTCGAGCGCATCACCCACCTTCCGCTCGACGCGTATTGCCGGGCTCACATCTTCGGACCGCTCGGTATGCGCGACACGGTCTTTGTGCCGAACGCAGGGCAAGTGGCACGCAGTGCGCCGACGATCGCCAACAAGGCCGGCATCCGCCGCGGCCGCGTGCACGATCCGACGGCCCAATGGATGGACGGCGTATCCGGCAACGCCGGGCTGTTTTCCACGGCGGACGACCTCGCCCGCTTCGCGCAGATGATGCTGAACGAGGGGCGCGCGGGTACCCAGCAGATTCTGCGACCAGCGAGCATCGCCGCGCTCGCGGCTGCCGCCTCGCCACTCGCGACCGCGCCGTGGCGCGGCCTCGGCTGGGATCTGGCGGCACCGTTCGCGCCGAACCATGACCGCCTGCCGCCGATTGGCATCATCGGCCACACCGGATACACCGGCACGGGCCTGTGGATCGATCTGGTGACGCGCCAATTCATCGTCATCCTGACCAACCGCGTATACCCCGACGACAGCGGCGACGCGCGCCCGCTTCGTGCGCAGTTGCTCGCGCTGCTGGCAAGCCGGGCCGCGTCGGCGAACGTCGCGCAAATCGGCCGGTTGCTGCCGTCGGCATTGCCAGCGCTGCGTGCCGCCGATCGCCTGCCAACCTCGACGGGGCCGGTGCAGACCGGCATCGATGTGCTCGAGGCGCAGCGGTTTGCACCGCTCGCTGGCATGCGCGTGGGCTTGATCACCAATCGCAGCGGCTTCGACGCCGAGGGCAGGCGCACCATCGACGTACTCGCGCACGCGCCAGGCGTCAGGCTGGCAGCGCTGTTCTCGCCTGAACATGGGCTGAACATCGACATGGACGAGCGAGTCGGCGACACACTCGACACGGCGACGGGCCTTACCGTACACAGTCTCTATGGCGCGGCGCGGCGCTTCCCGACCAGTTCGCTTTACGGACTGGATGCGCTGATCTTCGACATTCAGGATGCCGGCGTGCGCTTCTTCACCTATGAGACGACACTTGGCTACGCTCTCGAGGCCGCAGCGGCGCGTGGCATTCCGCTGTTCGTGCTGGATCGGCCCGATCCGCTCGGTGCGCAGCGATTCGGCGGACCGGTACTGGACAGCCGCCACGAATCGTTCACCGGCTATTTCCCTGCACCGCTGCAGCCCGGCATGACGATCGGCGAGCTGGCGAGTCTTTTCAACCGCAACAAGCACATTGGTGCAGATCTGCGCGTCGTGCCGATGCAGGGGTACCGACGCACGATGGCCTTCGCAGACACCGGTCTCGGTTGGGTGCCGCTATCGCCGAACCTGCGCACGCTGCCCCAGCTCGATCTATACCCGGATGTCGGTTTGCTCGAAGGCGCGAATCTGAGTGTGGGTCGTGGCACACCGCATCCGTTCGAGTGGATCGGCGCACCGTGGATCGACGCGACTCGGCTCGCACACACGCTGAATGCGCTTGACGTCGGCGCGCATTTCGAGCCGCTCGACTTCGTCCCCACCGAGTCAACCTGGCACGGTCAGCTCTGCCATGGCGTGAGCATCGCTCGTGACGCAGTGCCAGCGCGACGTCCCATAGCGAGCCTGGGATTGGCGCTGCTTGCCACACTGCACGCGCTCTATCCCGACACGTTCAATCTTACTGCGACCCGCGATTCGATCGGCTCGCAAACAGTGTGGCAAGCGATTCGTGACGGTGCTGCGCCTGACGCCGCGCAAGCGCTCGACTCAGCACCGCTTGAGCGCTTCGCGCGACTACGGCAGGAAAATTTGCGTTATTGACTTCGACACTGTGCGCAACCCGTGCAGCCTGTAGTCAACGTCGACACCCTAGCAATAGCGGTGCACTCGCAACGCGTATGCCCAGTCCGTAGATCAAGCGAACCACATTGGCTCGACCGGCTCGAAATCAATACTGAGAGGTTTACCCACCAAGGCTAGCGAGCCAACCCTGGGTAGAGCCTGGAGGCCAGCAGCAAAAGAATGGCAAAAACAAACAGCATCACCGAAAAACTCGTACTCACAGCATAAACACTGTTGCCGCCGACAATCATGGCCCCGCGCAACGCGTCCACCAAATAGGTCAGCGGGTTGCACACCGCAATGACTTTCAACCAACCAGGCATCAGTTCCAATGGATAAATAGCATTCGACGCAAAAAAAAACGGCATGGTCAATACCTGGCCGATCCCCATAAAACGCTCACGGGTTTTGACGATGCAAGCAATGACCAGAGAAAAGGTCGAAAAAATACAGGAGCCGACGAACACACCCGCGGCAACGGTGAAAATCGGCAGCAACTCCCATCTGATTTCCACCTGCAAAGCGATAGCTATCAGATAGACCACGATAGCTTGCACCAGCCCGCGGAGACCGGCGGCAAAAGCCTTGACGAAGGCGGCGGAGTCATAGCCTTTGTCTGTCAAGGCTGCATCGGACATAAAGCCGTCAACCTGGGCTGCTTGGGTGGAGAACCCAAGGGTGAAAAGTCACTGAGCCAAGCGGCCGTGGCAATCGACGTACCGCAATCAATGATCAGCCGTCATATTTCCCAACTGGAACGTGAATGGGGAGTGAAGCTATTCAATCACTCCTGCGCGAAGACGATGTATCGGCTTCGGAAGAGTCGGTACTGGTGCAGCCCAAACTCATGCTGAGTCGGCCGTGCGTAAGCGTCTGGCCACGGCATCAACGCCAATCTCGTGCGCAAATGGATACCGCTTTACCGCGATGTTGACGGTAAAAACCTGCCGGCTTTTATTCCGTTGAACATGGAGCCAATCGCCCCCACCCTCGGCACACTAAGCACCTTCCATCAACCACCCTCTTCATTCTCCTCTTCTTCGCCCTTCCCCTGCGCTTCCTAGGTCACGGGCATTTCCTCACAGTCCTGTTGCCAAAGTTGGTTCGGGTTGTTAGCAACTTGTCGCGACCGGCAGCAACCGGCCGATTCTGTTAAAACGCCAACCTTGGCTTCCACGGTAGAAAATACGCGCCTGAGATTGAAATCCTTACTTTGGGCAGAGGCTACCCGGGCTCAGATTTCACATAGCAGCGTGCAAAAATGGCGTTTTCACCAGCCAATATCCGAGCAGTTTGATCGGTCCGACTTTGTAAACACAACAGGCCAAAGCAGACTGTATTACACAAGGAACCTTGAACATGAAAATCCCCCGACACACGCACCACCGACAACGCTCAACGGATGGTGTAAGGCTCCGTTTGCAGCTTCGGGCCACCTTCGTTGTCTGTTTCCTGATTTACGTATGCAGGTGTCCCACTATTACTACGGTATCGCATCGAACGTGGTGCATGACGCACGATTTTTTACCAACGCCTGGGACACGAACTCGTCAGACAAAACCCAGGCACAATGTTACCGACTGGGCAAAAACGAAGATAATTACTCTTCGGCGAGCCGTGTCGCTTTCGCCGCGGTTCGTAGCTGAACCACCTGCGATTCCTCACTCACTGTCGAGGTGACCATCGTCGCAATAATCGACTTCAGCGCCAACTGCCCCACAGGCCGACCCTGGCTGTCAGTGACCACCAATTCATCGAGTCCCGCTTCAACCAGTCGTTTGACCGCAGACTCGAGTGACGTCCCCATGGGCACTGCAAGCATTGTTCCGGCCTTCACCCTAACAAAAGGACGCATGATTGCCTCGACGCTGATCACCCGGCCACGGTTCACTTCCTTGACGAAGTTAGCAATGTAATCGTCGGCAGGACTCATGACGATCTCCTGCCGGGTGCCTTGTTGCACCACCTCACCGTCACGCAAGATCGCGATACGATCACCTATGCGCAGCGCCTCATCAAGATCATGGGTAATGAACACGATGGTCTTCCTGATCTCTTTTTGCAGATCCAGAAGCACCGATTGCATGTCCATGCGGATTAACGGATCAAGTGCCGAGAACGCTTCATCCATCAACAGGATCGGCGCATCGCTGGCCAGTGCCCGGGCCAGGCCGACACGTTGCTGCATGCCTCCGGACAGCTGATTGGGATAGCGCCCCTCGTAACCGTTGAGCCCAACCCGATCCAGCCAGCCCCTGGCGATCTCTACTTGCCTGCCACGAGGCAATCCCTGGATCTCCAGACCATAGACTGCGTTGTCGAGCACGGTCCGGTTCGGTAGTAGCGCGAACTTCTGAAACACCATGGAAATGCTATGCCGGCGAAATTCCCGTAGGTCGCTCGGGCTCATCTTGAGCACATTCACGCCACCGACGATGACTTCGCCGGCCGTGGGTTCGATCAATCGGTTGATGTGGCGGATCAAGGTCGATTTGCCCGACCCGGAAAGCCCCATGATCACCTGAATGCCTCCAGAGGGCATGTTGATATTGATGTCCTTCAAACCCAGCACATGACTGTGATTGCTCAGCAACTCAGCCTTGCTCATGCCCTGTTTGACCCGCTCGATACTGGCTTGCGCCTGGTAACCGAAAATCTTATAGAGATGCTTGATTTCGATGCCGAAATCGTTGGTCAGATTAGTGGCCATGAACCATCTCCAGATGCTTTTGCAATCTTCTGCCGTAGGCTTGGCTGACCCGGTCGAAGATCACCGCAATGCCTACAATGGCCAGGCCGTTGAACATGCCCAAGGTGAAGTATTGGTTGGAAATGGCTTTGAGCACCGGTTGCCCGAGCCCCTGAACCCCGATCATCGACGCGATGACCACCATGGCCAGCGCCATCATAATCGTCTGGTTGATGCCAGCCATGATCGATGGCAATGCCAGAGGTAACTGGACGTTTTTCAGTTTCTGCCAACCGGACGAACCAAAAGCGTCGGCGCACTCCAGCATCTCGGCATCGACGTGGCGGATGCCGAGATTGGTCAGACGAATCATCGGTGGCAAAGCATAGACCACCACCGCAATCAGCCCCGCGACCTTGCCGATGCCCAGTAACATCACCACCGGAATCAGGTAGACAAAACTCGGCAGAGTCTGCATTACGTCGAGTACCGGGCTGACCAGGTTCTGCAGACGATTAGAGCGGGCCATGGCAATGCCGGTCGGCAAGCCGATGACAATGGATATCACGGTGCAAACGAAGATCATCGACAGAGTTTTCATCGTGTCGGTCCACATGTCCAGATACCCGATCGCCATCAGCGTGAGCACGCAACCCAGGACAATTTTCCAGCTGCGGCTGGCGAACCAGGCAATCAAGGCAACCAGCAAAATGATAATCGGCCATGGCGTCGTGGTCATGAACCTTTCGGACTGATTGAGGAAAGTTTGCAACGGCTGGAAAAAAACTTCGAAGCTATCGCCGTAGGTGCTGGTGAAATTGCGAAAGGCACCGTCGATGGCCTTTTTCAAAGCCCGAAGTCTTTCGTCCTCCATATGTGGAAAGCCTAATAGCCACTCCATAACATTCCCCTTTTGTAGAAGACCGTAAGAACGCTGGCAGGTCATTTCAATACACGGGTGTTTTTATTTTTATCGGCGCGCAAGGGGCAATGCAGCATGCCGCAACGGGCTGCATTGACCCGAGGGTTTAAAGCGCAGCCTTGATCTTGCCAGACGCTTCGGGAGTGACCCACTGACGCCAGAGTGCTTCGTTGTTTTTCAGGAAGTACTTGGCCCCTTCCTCGCCGGTGGCCTGGTTATCGGTCATCCAGGCAATCAGTTTGTTCACCGTTTCGTTGGACCAGGCGCGCTTGTTCAGGTACGCCATGACGTTTGGCGAACGAGTGGAGAAGGACTTGGTGGTCAAGGTAAATACCCGATCGATCGGCCAGCCATTGGGTTGGGGATCAGAACAGTCGGCGACCGTGTTGCAACGCTTCCACTCCACCGGATCGACAGCATGACCATTTTCCAGCTTCACCATTGGGTACTTGCCCAACAAGGCGGTGGGTGCCCAATAAAACCCCAGCCAAGGCGCCTTGCGCTCGTAGGCTTTGGCAATGGACCCGTCCAGCGCCGCCGCCGAACCGGTGTCAACCAGCACAAAACCGGCCTTTTCAAACCCGTAGGCTTTGTAGAACTGGGCCGTTACCACGGTGCCGCCCCAACCTTGCGGGCCGTTGTAGATCGCGCCTTTTTTTGCGTCGTCAGGGGCCGGGAAGAGTTCGGGATGCTTCTTCACATCGTCGAAACTCTTGATGTCCGGATGGGCATCGGCGATGTATTTCGGAATCCACCAGCCTTGAGAGCCACCGTCGGATAACGAGCTCGCTGCCTGAACCAGATTACCGCTTTGAATACCCGTCTTGGCGACCTCAGGAACCAGGTCGATCCAACCTTCAGGGGCGATATCGGGCCGACCTTTTTCGACCATTGAGGTGATGGTTGGTACTGTATCCCCCGTCACCAGATCGGCATTACAACCGTAGCCTGCATTGAGAATCAGCTTGTCAACGTTGGCCATCACTTCAGCCGATTGCCAGTTCATGTTGGCGATCGTCACATCACCACACTCAGACGCTGATACCCAACCACTGAAGGCCATGATCCCTAGTGCAAGTCCTGTCTTCGAGAAAAACTTTATATTCATAAACGCTAACCTCGATTGCGGCCAGAGTTAAGGAGGGCCAACTACCGCGTCATTGGACCTTCTTTCGTGTCAGCAGAATGGGCAATTGGACTCATCGAACTGGCGACTGAGGTCGCCGAATCCAGACCTGCTTTTATTGTTTTATCGAAGCCGTTTGCAATCATGGCTTCGAGGCCCGCAGCTGTGACGCCGCGATAGCTGACGAACGCTTGCAGGAGTTCATCGACGGAGTGTCCATTGCCGATCAGTTGGCTGGCATCCACCACCACCGCATTGGCTGCGCGTCGGGCAATGGCGGGAGGCAAGCCACTGTTCACGGCATGTTGGAACAGGCTGCGAGCCAGCAACGCCGGGTAAGCAGGCCCTGTTCCCACCAGCGCTGTCATGTAATTCAACTGGTGTTCGGTGAAGACTTCATCGGCGCTGCCGAAGATTTCGAACAGCCGCTGGGCGAACGCTTTCTGCTCGTCGGTGACCTCTTGCGTGACCAACCAGGGCGTATAGGACCTGCCGATCTCTGCGGCGGCATTGACCATGGCGCGAATCACCTGCCGACTGCCAGTACGCTGCATCACGTCTTCCAGGGACACGCCGGCCATCAACGAAATCACCAGTCGGTTTTCAGCAAAAATCTTTACATCGACAAACTGCTCGGGGCGTACGGACACGATGACCACATCACAACGTTCCACCAGTTCCTGATTGTTGCGCGTTACCATCACCTGCGACCACTTGGGACTCGATAATGGATTGCTTGCGGAGCGGTTCGAAAGCACCAACGCACCGGGCTGGATAAAAGCCCTGTCGAGCATCGCCTGGGCTATCGAGCGGCCAAGCCATCCCGATCCGCCGATAATACCTATCGTGGGCTCGTCGAACATTTTGAACCTGCCTTCGTCAGTCAGAAGTTGCGGTCAGTCAGGGGTTGGCGGTGAAACTTCATCCATCACATACCCATGGCGGGAGTAGAAGCGTTTCAATTCGCGATCCAGTGGTTCCTGGCCGGTGAATATCTTCACGTACTCTGGAATCCGCCGCATTCGCTCCCCGACATCCTCTAGGGTGTTGGTGCTGATATAGCCAATCTGCGTCAGGTAAATCGTTCGAGCCCGCACATCGGCGGCGTCAAATGCATAGTCGAAACGCACGAACATCCGGATAAGGGCTTCGCGCCGAGCAATGTCAGCCACCCGGATATGTTCGGCCACTTCGGCGGACTGCAAGGCCCAGCTGCGCATGGCAAATTCAAACTGAGAATCGAACAGGTCCGGGTTCAGCCAACAGTCGAAAACGTTGAGCATCGCCTCAGCAATGCTTTCGGCATAACACTCGGTCTGGGCGATCAGATTGCCAGTATTCTTCACCCGCCAGCGCTCGATCAATGCGACGAGCAGCTCTTCACGATCCTTGAAAAACCAGTAAAAACTGGTTCTCGACAGCCCCAGTTTTTTGGCCAGTGGCATCACCCGCACCGTGTCGACACCGCACTCGGTCAGGCTTTCATACGCTGCATCGAGCCACCCTTCCAGGGACCCTCTCCAGCCTGTTTCTACCGCTTTGGTTTGTTCGTTCATGACTCGATCCTAGTCGCTCACCCGATACCGCGCAAGTAAAATGTACACCTATGTCTATCTTGTTGACACAGGTGTACATTTCACCCTAACGTAATTTCAACTTAGGTCCTTGCCCTCTTCCGGAGAGTCTTGACGATGCTGAATGATCCGCTCCTCCAGCCCTATCAGTTGAAGCACCTGATTCTCAGAAACCGCATCATGACCACCGCCCACGAGCCGGCCTATCCCGTAGATGGCATGCCCAAGGACCTCTATCGCGCCTACCACGTTGAACGGGCGAAGGCTGGCGTGGCCCTGACCATGACGGCGGGGTCTGCTGCGGTTTCGCGAGACAGCCCACCGGTGTTCAACAACATCCTGGCCTACAAGGATGAGGTGGTCGGCTGGATGAGAGACCTCACCGACGCCTGCCACGAACATGGCGCGGCGGTCATGATCCAGTTGACCCACCTCGGTCGGCGCACACGCTGGGACAAGGGGGACTGGTTGCCCGTGGTGTCACCGTCATTCGAGCGCGAAGCCTCCCATCGCTCTTTCCCGAAGAAGATGGAAAACTGGGATGTGGAACGAATCATCAAGGACTATGCGGACGCCGCCGAGCGGATGAAAGCTGCGGGCCTGGATGGCATCGAACTGCAGGCCTACGGGCATCTGATGGATCAGTTCTGGTCGCCGCTGACCAACGACCTCGATGCCCCGTATGGCGGTTCCATCGACAACCGGCTGCGTTTTACCTTCGACATCCTCCGCGCCATTCGCCAGCGCGTCGGCCATGAGTTCATCGTCGGCGTGCGTTATACCGGCGACGAGCAAATGCCCGGCGGACTGACCCCGGCCGACGGTCTGGACATCTCCAGGCGCCTGAAAGACAGCGGCATGGTGGACTTTCTCAACGTTATCCGCGGCCATATCGACACCGACGCCGGCCTGACCGACGTAATTCCGATCCAGGGCATGCGCAACTCGCCGCACTTGGACTTCGCCGGAGAGATTCGCGCCGCCACCGACTTCCCCACCTTTCATGCGGCGAAAATTCCGGACGTCGCCACCGCCCGCCATGCCATCGCCTCGGGAAAGATCGACATGGTTGGCATGACCCGCGCGCACATGACCGATCCACATATCGTGCGCAAAATTATCGAGGGACGCGAAGAGGATATTCGCCCCTGTGTCGGAGCCAACTATTGCCTGGACCGGATCTACCAGGGCGGTGCGGCCTATTGCATCCACAACCCGGCCACCGGCCGTGAAACCACTATGCCTCATGACATCCCCAAGGCGGCGAGAAAACGCAAAATCGTGATTGTCGGTGCTGGTGTCGCCGGGCTGGAAGCGGCGCGAGTGGCGGCCGAGCGCGGTCATGAGGTAGTGGTATTCGAAGCCACCAACCAGGCCGGCGGCCAGGTTCGGCTCACTGCGCAATCGGAGCGGCGGCGGGAAATGATCAGCATCGTCGAGTGGCGCATGGCCCAGTGCATGGCCCGAGGTGTCAGCTTTCGTTTCAATACCTGGGCCGAGGCCAGCACTGTCCACGACGAAAACCCGGACGTGGTGATAATCGCCACCGGCGGCCTGCCCCACACCGAGATTCTCTCGGCAGGCAATGAGCTGGTGGTCTCGGCCTGGGACATTATCTCCGGGGATGTGAAACCCGGGCGCAATGTCCTGCTGTTCGACGACGCCGGTGATCATGCGGGCCTGCAGGCGGCCGAGTTCATCGCCCGAAGTGGCGCAAAAATCGAGATCATGACACCGGACCGGACCTTCGCACCGGAAGTCATGGCGATGAACCTGGTGCCCTACATGCGCTCACTGCAAGCGCTGGACACCACCTTCACCGTCACCTTCCGACTGCTCGCCGTCGAGCGCGAAGGTCAATATCTGCTGGCGATGATCGACAGTGACTACGGCAGTGCACGCAAGGTCCGGCGGGTCGATCAAGTGGTGGTCAACCACGGCACCCGACCGCTGGACGAACTGTACTTCGAATTGAAATCCGCCTCGAGCAACGGTGGCGTGGTTGAACATCAGGACCTGATCGTCGGCAACCCGCAACAGCTAGTGACCAACCCGGAGGGCAGATTCCAGTTGTTTCGCATTGGCGATGCGGTGGCTGCGCGTAACACCCACGCAGCGATCTACGATGCGTTGAGACTGGTCAAGGACTTGTAAACGAACCCGCTGCCCAGGTGAAGACAAACATGTCAAAAAATGAAACACCATTCTGGAGAATCGCTGGAAAACACGGCACTCACGGGCCGGTCGAAGGCTCTACCTATTACTCGTCTTCGGCTGATGATTGGCTGCCGACAACGGCTGAAGGTTTCTGGATCAAACCGCTGTTCGAGGACACCGAACGCGGTGAAAAGACCCTATTGATGAAAGTCGACGCAGGCGCTCATGTCGCCAGCCATACCCATAAAGGGGAGCTTGAACAACTGTTCGTACTGCAAGGCTCACTTTATGATCAGGATAGAACACTGAACGTCGGCGACTACTGTTGCCGGGCTCCGGACGCGGCACACAGTGCAGGGTCGGTACAAGGGGCTATTTTGATGGTGATTTATACCCGCCGGTGAACAGGAGCTGCATACGAAGGACAGAAAGCGTTAGGGAAACGCTGAAAAAGACTTCCAAATCTGGTGAAAAACGCCTGTTCCACGAACTGAACGGTTGAGCCCCGATGAAGCAAATGTCCTTCGCTGATGCCGAATACGCTGGCAAACGTAAGCAAACCCGCCGCGAGCGTTTCCTGATTGCATTGATCGAGCCGCATTATCCGAAGGGCGAAGGCGGTCGTCCGGCGTATCCGTTGATGGCCATGCTGCGGGTTCATCTGATGCAAAACTGGTTCGGCTACAGCGACCCGGCGATGGAAGAGTCCCTCTACGAAACCACGATTCTGCGCCAGTTTGCCGGGTTGCATTTGGATCGGATTCCGGATGAAACCACGATCCTCAACTTCCGCTGGCGGTTGGAAAAACATGAGCTGGCCGGTGGAATTTTGCAGGTCATCAACGGCTATTTGGGCGACCGAGGTTTGCTGCTACGCCAAGGTACTGTGGTCGATGCGACGATCATTCATGCGCCCAGTTCGACCAAGAACAAGGATGGTAAACGCGACCCCGAAATACACCAGACAAAGAAAGGAAATCAGTACTATTTCGGGATGAAATCGCACATCGGTGTCGATGCTGAATCCGGTCTGGTGCATAGCGTAGTGGGTACGGCGGCGAATGTGGCGGACGTGACTCAGGTCGATCAGTTGCTGCATGGCGAGGAAACTTACGTCTCTGGCGATGCCGGTTACACCGGCGTGGAGAAGCGTCCGGAGCATCAACACCGGCAGATGATCTGGTCGATCGCAGCGCGACCCAGTAGCTATAAGAAGCATGCAAAAAAGAGCCTGATCGGTCGCATACGCCGAAAAATCGAATACGCGAAAGCTCAAGTCCGGGCCAAAGTTGAGCATCCATTCCAGGTGATTAAGCGCCAGTTTGGTTATACGAAAGTCCGCTTCCGAGGCGTGGTGAAAAACACCGTACAACAGACCACACTGTTTGCCTTATCGAACCTGTGGATGATGCGAAAACGGCTGTTGAATGCAGGCGAGGTGCGCCTGTGATGCGGACAATTAGCCCTGAAAAGGTGTTATTCAGCAAAAAACAGCGAACTGAACTGAGAGGAGGAAAGGTCTGATTTTCGATTCAGTCGCCGTTTTTTGAACCTCAAACAGCGAGGCCGTTAAAAACGGCTGCTTACTTCAGACCCTCCCTAGTTGGCAGCTGATTTTGTCAGCCCGGGGCATGAGTCCCTCATGGGGCCTTTGGTGTCGCGGATTGAGGCCCATGGATCATGTATTGTGATGCCCTACGCACTCAAAAGTTCAACAGATATAAGGCTGTGATAGATCTCAACGAATGACTTTCATTGATAAAAAAGTGCCACCCTGATGAACGTCGGGTATGTTCGCTTCTACCTAATGTCAGGCCGTCGCAAAACGTTCTGTGTCAAATCAACCCTGGACTGCTGGTAGAGTCTGGCTTTGATCACTCTGTACATTTCTGATGCGAAGCACGTCCTCTAAAACCTCCTTGAAAATAGGTGCTGCAATCGCTCCTCCGAAGTAACCTTTAGCGGTGGGCTCATCCACCAAAACAGCCATGATGAACTCAGGTGCATTGGCCGGTGCAATACCCACGAACATGGCTCTGTATGCGTTGTTTTGATATCCGCCTCTGGACGCCTTGCGTGATGTTCCGCTTTTTCCGGCAATTACATAACCTTTGATTGCTGCGCGCTTTCCTCCTGCCCCAGGCCCATCAACTGCGTGCACCAGCATTTCCAGAATCCTGTTCGCGACCTCCGGTTTCATGACGTTTCGGGGTGGATGAGCTTCGTTTTTTATTATCGATAATGGAATCAGGTCTCCATTATTTGCAAAAACGGTATAGGCCTGAACCAATTGAGCCAAATTGACCGACAAACTGTATCCGTATGAAAGGCTCGCAGTGGCTATATCCGACCATGCTGTCCTAGTTGGAACAGAACCAACACTTTCTCCAGGAAAAAAGACGGAGGTGCTATTTCCGAATCCCAGGTCAAGTAGCATTTGAGAGATGATTTTTCCACCTGTTGGTATTGCGATTTTACTCATGCCAACATTAGAGGATCGACGAATGATACCTGCTAGATCTAACTGATCATCCCTTCCCACATCACGAATAGTATAGCCATTGATCTTAACAAAACCTGGCGCTATCTGAATCATAGCGTTTTTGTCAACGATACCTGCCGTTAACACGGCGGCCATGCTGAATGGTTTTATTACTGAACCCGGCTCATACACATCAGTAAATACACGATTTCGAATCACATTCGGGCTAAAGCTTTTTCGAGAATTAGGATTGAATGAAGGCACTGTGGATATCGCCAGTATCTCTCCTGTTTTTGCGTGTATAAGAATTGCGCTCACAGACTGGGCTTTATTATATACAAGTGCTTTCCATAGCGCTTTTTCAACGTAGTATTGCAGGGTGGAGTCTATTGTCAGGTATACATTTTTTCCAGGAGTCAGGGGCTTGTGAACAAGGATTTCTCTTGTGACGCGCTTGTGTAAGTTCAAGGTGAGCTCTTCAAGGCCAAACGCTCCTGAAAGTCGCTGATCATACATTAGCTCAATGCCTTCGATGCCTTTCTGGTCAATATTGGTAAAGCCTAACGTCTGAGCTAACATCGATGATTGGGGGTAGAATCGCTTGTACTCTTTTCGCTCATAAACTCCGAAAATAGACAAGGCTTCTACCTTTTTCGCGGTCTCTGGAGAAACCCTTCTTGCTAAATAGGCGAACGATTTTCCTTGGGCATTCAATTTCAAATAGCTAATTCGTGAAGCATCAATATTAAGATGCTCGCTTAATAATTCTACTTGCTGTTTTGTTGGAGAAAATTGTTTAGGGTTAACCCATATTGTGCTTACGGGGGTAGAGACCGCCATGGGCTGATTGAATCGGTCAAAAATGGTGCCGCGAACTGGAATTGTCTCAATTAGGCGCGTAGATCGTTTGCGGCCTTCGTCGTTTAGAAACTCATGAGAAAAAATAGAAAGATAGGTAATTCTCGCCATAAGGACTATCGCTAGAGAGCAAAAAATAACTAAAACCGTCATAAATCTCGGATTTCGCGTTAGGAGGCTCATGTAGGTTTCCTGATTTATTCGTGCGACGGCAAATCAGCCTAACGAACTTGTGGTTTTTTTGCTTTGTAATATCCAGAAACAGCTTCGTATATTAATATCCATGTAAAAGGTTTATTTTTTGTTGATCTCTATGTTGAAGTTTTGATGTTATGTTTTTTTGCTCTCTCTCCAAAAAAACATAACAATTGGTGGCTAGCCGGATGTTGAGCATTTGCGTCCGACCTACCATGAGGCCTATTTGCGACGTGGCAAGTACCCCACAGCATGCTAGGGATTCTCCGAACAAGTCCTCAAATGTGCTGGAATACACCCTCACCACCTGACCTGAGCCTCGCATGAGTCAGATGAGCTTTTCCGATTTCAAATATGCAGGCAAGCGCAAGCAAACCCGTCGTGAACGCTTCCTTGCCGAAATGGATCAGGTGGTGCTCTGGAGTGGTTTGTTGGGGTTGATCGAACCGTATTACCCGAAGGCTGGTGGTGGCCGTAAACCGTATCCGCTGGAGACCATGCTGCGCATTCATCTGCTGCAAAACTGTTTCGCCCTGAGCGACCCGGCCATGGAAGAAGCGCTCTATGAAATCACCCCCATGCGCCAGTTTGCCCATCTCACGCTGAGTGCGCCGATCCCTGAAGACACTGCGATCATGAACTTCCGGCACCTGCTGGAGAAACACTCGCTGACGCCTGCGATTCTCGCCGTCATCAACGGTTATTTGCAGGAAAAAGGTCTTTCCCTGCGTCAGGACACTATTGTCAACGCCTCGATTATTCACGCGCCCGGCTCGACCAAAAACGAGGAAGGCAAACGCGACCCAGGGTAAGTAGGACCTGGCACGGATCTACCAGTTGTTTCCACGGTTACAGGAACGCCAGGATCAGTTGTCGAAAACCCTCTCTGGTGACGAACAGCAGATCATGGTGGTCGCCCGCGCCCTGTTGACCAACCCGCAATTGTTGATTTTCGACGAGACAACCGAAGGCTTGGCGCCGATCATTCGCGGAACCATCTGGAGTTGCCTGGCGAGCTTGAAAGCCGAAGGCGAGGCGATTCTGGTCCTACAAGAACCTCAAGGAAATGGCCCGGGCGGTCGACTGCCATCACATCATCGAAAAGGGCCGACAGGTTTGGCACGGTACGCATGTGCAACTGGCCGAAACACCAGAATTATCCTGGCGCTACTTGGGCGTCTGAAACCCAAGGCTCGTGGTGCGACGTTCCCCTTCTGGGGGAACGGCCTTGCTTACAAAGGGTTCGGCAAATCTCATTGCAGTGGCGAAAAGCTCGCAGGCAGGTAGATCGTCGAATGCATGTCGCGCAGTTGCGGGCCTGAATTTTCCGGCGGCCAGACGCCGTCCTGTACGGCACGTGCGCGCACGTCCAGTCGTTGTTCGAGTGAGGCGTAAGGCCAGATGTGCAGGTAACGCGGCAGTTGACCGTCAGTGGCGTAGAAGGCGGCATACACCGGGGAGTACTGCACGTCTGTTCGTGGCCCTACGGCTTTTTCCCAGCCCTTGAGCGTGGGAGCCAGGCCCGATGGCATGAGGTCGTAGACGCGAAGTTCATAGAACGGCCCGTGGCACCCGGCAGACAGTGGCTGGATAAAGGGAAACAACGTGTAGCTTTCCACGCGCATGTCCGTCAGATACGCCTCGATGCCAAACACGTCGGCACTCGACAGATAACGTTCGCGCTCAGCCTGGCGAGACGCCTCGTCGACAAAACCACGCAACACCGCGATCTGATTCAGCGGGCCGATTTCCGACGCCCAGCAGCCGACCAGTTTCACTGCGGCGTCATCGACGGCCGTTCGCTGCTCCAGACAAGCCATGGCAGTGGCGACAGTGCGCACCCGCACGGTGAACGTGATCAATTCGTACAGTTTCATGACAACCTCGATTCAGGACCAGACAAATGCATGGATGACCTGCATCCACCACGGAAAAACCGACGCAGCCATAACGGCGCGCCGGTTGTGCAACCAGGTCGTGAAGCTGTCGCGATCACACGTCAGCTTCCGCGCTCAGGACGTTGCCACGCCACCGTTGAACACCGGCGACAGCCCCATCAACTCAAGCTTGCGGGTGAACTCACCCAGCCTCTGCAGTTTGTAGGCCTCCAGGTCAACGTCCTGGTAATCATAAAAACCCTGACCTTCGCGCAGCCCGTTCCGCCCTTGCGCCATGTTCTCGGCAATGACTTTGGGTGGCAGGAAACGTGGATCGATGGCTTCAGCCAGGTAATGGGAGGCATAGAACAGAATGTCGCCGCCGCCCCAGTCGATAAACTCAAGCATCCCCAGCACGGAGAAACGCAGACCGAAACCAACGCGAATCGCGGTGTCGATGTCCTCTGCACTGGCCACCCCCTCCTCGACCATTCGAGCCGCTTCATTCATCGCCAGTGCCTGGATTCTCGGCACGATGTAACCGGCTGCCGGGGAGCATTGCACGGGCACTTTGCCGATGCGCTTGAGCAATGCCATCAGGCGTTGCACCACCTGCGGGCAAGTGTCCTTGCTGCGGCTGACTTCGACCAGCGGCATCAGGAGCGCCGGGTTCAGCCAATGGGCATTGACGAAGCGTTGCGGGTGCGTGACCAATGCCGCCAGCTGCGTCACCAGAAAGGTCGATGTCGTCGATGCAATCACCGTTTCATCGCCACACGCAGCACTCAGCCAAGCGAACGTCAGGGCCTTGAGTTCAAGCACTTCAGGCACGGCTTCGAACACGACAGTGGCACTGTGCAAATCGTCGCCACTGCCTTCGCGATCACTCAAGCGTAAATGGCTCATCGCCTGTTCGACTTGTGCCGGATCGAGTGATCCCAAACGCGCAAGCGATGCCAGTTCGCCGCGCAAGTGGCCCTCGATCTGGCGGAAGTAGCGGTCCTGCGCCACGGGCTCGCGTTGCTTGATATCGATCAGGGTCACCGGCAGTCCGGCGAACATGAACGCCAAGGCAATGCCCTCGCCCATGCGCCCCGCGCCGACGATACAGATGCGTTGCGGATCGGCGCTCATGCCTGCAACCCCTGGTTCATGCACTGCGCCATTTCGCTGCGGCTCAGTTGATCCAGCCCGAGGTTTTCCAGGGTTCGACCCTCGGCGTACAGGTCGATGCCACTGACCACGGTGGCCAGGTTCAACAGGCCCTGAGCGACCGGTGTCGGCACGCCGGCCCAGCGCCCAACCGACACTAGAAACGACAAGCCCAGTCGTGTGTCTTCAAGCATGTAGCGGTGCTTTTGCAGGTCGATGTCTTCACGCCAATCGCCGCTATCGGTCAGTTTGCCGTGAGCGCCGCGACCGTACATCCACTCATCGCCGTCGGTGGCGTAATGATCAGCCAGCGGGAAATGCGGTGCGCCATAGCCCAGTGCTTCACGAACGGCGATACGCTCGGCGTCGAGGGCATTGGTCACGCGACGAATCGAAGGTACAGTCCCTTCGTTGTGAATGTCCCACGTCTCGAAATGCTCAAGTGGACCCGCGTTCATAAGGATCAACGGCGGATGAATGATTGGCCCGGCGTTCATCAGCGCGCCGCTGAGTGCATCTTCGATCGGTTCGACGCTGGGGTAAGCCTCGCGCAATACGGCGAACGCCGACTCGCTCAAACGACTCGGAAAAACTCCGGTCGGCAGACGGGTCGCGTAGCCGCTGATCACCACCTGGTTATCGCCATGCTTACGCGCCAGATAGGGCAAGGTGCCGGTCTCCGCAAACGCCACCTCGCTGTGATTCCCCGCCTTCGCCATTGCCTGGGCGAACATCATGCTGCCAAACGTCCCCGGCGGCAGGAACACCACTTGCCCGTCGCGCAACAAGGGAGCCAGTTCGCTGGCAAGGGCTTCGTGGGAGGTCGACGGCAAGGCAATGACCAACAACTGAGCATCGGCCACGGCCTGTGCCAGATCGGCCGTCAAGGTCAGGGCATCCCCGACCTGCCCCAGGCTCAAGCGTCGTTCGCCACGAAAGTCGCGCACGAGCAGATGGCCGAGGCCTTGCAGTTTTTCCAGCGCGGCACTGTCTCGGCGCCACAACCGCACCGAATGGCCTTTCTCCGCCAACTCTATCGCTGCCGCGTAGCAACCGTGACCGCCGCCGATAACACTGATATTCATGAAAGCACTCCTGTAGAAGAGCCTCGATCCTAGCAACGGCCCCGGCGAGCCACTGCGCGAAACGCGCAAGCGTCATTCCGATTCTGCAACGCAATAAACTGGTCGAGTGCGACCACGATCAGTGTGGGAGCGGGCTTGCTCGCGAAGGGGCCGGTACATTCAACATTGATTTCGTCTGACACGCCGCCATCGAGTAAGCTCGCGCCCACAAATGCTCAAGCGCGTCGTCGCTCGAACACGCTGTCGCTGTCAAGGTGGTTTAGGTGGGTGCAGCCCATCAGGTTCATGGTCCGCGCCAGTTCTTCCGTCAATACGTCCAGCGCCCGGCCAGCACCGTCTTCACCTGCCACCGCCACGCCGTAAAGGGTGGAGCGCCCTAGCAGCACGGCATCGGCCCCCAGCGCGAGCGCTTTGACGATGTCGCTGCCACGCCGGATCCCGCCATCCAGCAGCAGGCTGAGTTTGCCTTTCGCCTGAGGCGCGATGGCCGCCAGTGCATCGAGGCTGCCGAGGGCACCGTCCAGTTGGCGGCCGCCGTGATTGGACACCACCACACCGTCAAGCCCGAGGGCGATGGCTCGCTCCACATCGGCCGGATGCAACACGCCCTTGAGCAACAGCCGCTCGCCCCATTGATCACGCAAACGCGCCAGCATGTCCCAATCGAGCAAGGTGTCCATCTGCTTGCCGACAAACGCCATTGATCCCAAGGGATTGCGCTCACTCGGCGGCAAGTAAGGTTCAAGGTTGCCCATGCCAGGCAGCCCCGATGGCCACATCACTTGCTTGAGCCAACGCGGGTGACGGACAACGTCAAACTTGTTGCGCCATGTCAGCTGTCGCGGCCTGGCGAAACTGCGTCGGTCCCACTCGCGATTGCCTAGCACCATCGCATCACAGGTCAACACCAGAGTCCGGCAACCGACAGCGGCGGCGCGCTGCAACAGGTTTTTTTGCACCGCCGGATCGCGCATGGCGTACAGCTGAAACCACAGGTCGACATCAGGCGCCGCCGCGACGAGGTCTTCCAGTGAAGTGTTGGACGCGGTGCTCAGGCTGAACGGCAAACCACGTGCCGTTGCAGCCTTGGCCAAGTGAATGTCGGCATCGCGGTGCAACAGACCGTTGTAGCCCGTCGGCCCGATCAGCATCGGCATTGGCAGCACCTTGCCGAACAACGCGCGAGACGTGTCGGGCGCATGGCAGGGCACCATGGCTCTGGCGTGCAGGCCATAAGCACTGAACGCGTCGAGATTATCCTTGAGCGTCAATTCGGCTTCCGCGCCGCCGCTGAGGTATTCCCAGACGAAGTAAGGCACGCGTCGCCGAGCCATGTCGGCCAGTTCGGCAATGCTGTGCACACGATTCAAGTCAGAACCGGTATAGAAACGACGCATAGGTCATCCTCGTAGGGCGGATAAAAACCGCTGCGAAAAAAAGCCCGGAAGGAGCGATCCGGGCAAAGGAAAACCAGTGTTGAAAAACCTTTGCCCGATGCGCGGGCAACCCGGAAGCCGCGAACGGCTCCCGGGGGATTTCAGAACTTCCAGGTGTAGGTGGTGATCAGGCGGTTCTCCTGATAGTCCGCACCCGACGCACTGCCATTGCCATAACGCGTCTTAACGTCAATGCGGCGCCATTCGAAACCCACATCTTTGAGCGGACCGCTTTGCACCACATAGCCGAGCACGATGTTGCGTTCGCTTTCGACGTTTTGGTCGAGGGCATTGTTGCCCCGGTCGACACCCGTGCCGCGCATGTAACGCGTCATCAATTTCAGACCCGGCAAACCGATGCCCGCGAAGTTGTAGTCATAACGCAATTGCCAGGAGCTTTCGTTCGGCTTGACGAACGCCACTGTCGACCAGTTCACCAAGTAAGGCTGCGGTGCATAGCCGTTGAGCGTCGGGAATGTCGACTCGCCAAGCATGCGCTGATAGCCGACACCGAAAGCATGGGCACCCTTCTTCAGGGTCGTCATGATCCCGTAGGACCTGTTGTCGATGTCGCCGTATAACGCCTTGCCGTCCTCGCTGTTATTGAAGTAACGGAGGTCGGTCTTCACGCCGTAACCGGCCCCCAGATCATAGTTATAAGTCAAACCGAGATAGTGTTGTTTGTAGATATCTTCCAACTGGCCGAAGAAGTAAGTGCCGGACAAGTTCGGCGTAAACGCATACGTGGCGCCCCCAAAGTTCAAACCGTCACTGCGACGTTTAACGTCGGGCCCATTGAACAAGTACATCTTCTCGGTATTGGAAGACTCCCGGGAGCTGATCTCGGTAAAACGGCCACCGGTCAGCGTCAGGTTGTCCACGTCTTTCGATTCGAGCTGCACGCCGTGATAGGTGGTGATTAATTGCCGGGAGTCGTCGATGTAAGCCACCGGCAACGTCGGTCGAAGTTCACCTATCTTGAGTTCGGTTTTGTTGTAACGAACCTTGCCGGTCAGCGCCGCACGGCCATAGTCCCGGACTTGTTCGCCCTTGCTGGTGTCGTACGGAATGATGCTGTCCGGACCACGGCCACCGCCGCCGTCCAGGCGATAGGCGTACTGCGCCGAGAGGTCCAGGCCAAACTGTAGCGTGCCTTCGGTGTAACCCGAGATCGCCCGAAAATCGAAGCCTTGGGTCCAACTGCCGATCCGCGATTGCGGCGCATCATGCTGTTTGAAATCGCGGTCGATATAGAAGTTGCGCATCCCCAGACTGACTTGGCTGTCGTCTACGAAGTCAGCCTGCGCAACCACAGGTGTGAAGATCCCCATCACGGCCGCGGTGGTGACGCCACGGCTTACCCAGCTCTTCTGGAACATCAAACTTTCCTTCTTTTTTACATGCACGAAGGCACGACTAGTGGAAGCAGATCAATTCAGCAAAAGTGAAACTTTGGCAGTCAATCCGCAGTATTATTTTTATAACCACTTACTGCAAAAAAGTCGTAACGCAGTCGTTCGCCAGAACAGCGAAAACCGCTTTATAGTTATTTTAAACACTCAACGATCATGGAAAGTCTTATCGTTTTTTTGGGGCAATCCAACATCAGGAAGTTGCTTTAGAGGCATCCCCCAAACGGTGGTAGGCGCGATTGAAATACACAAGGCCTTCCTGGCTGTCGCCATTACGGATGCCCAATACTTCGCAATAGAAAATTGTGTGCGATCCCACTTCATGAGCCTGGGCGATACGGCAGTCGAAACTGACCAGTGACTCATCAAGCAACGGCGCACCGCTCTCCAGGGTGCTCCATGATGCGCAGGAAAAGCGCTGTTCGGTATCGAGATTGCGGTTGGAAAAAGCCCCCGACACCTCCTGATGCCCAGGGGTCAGCACGTTGACGCTCAGCACACCGTTGCTCTTGAAATGCACGTTGGAAAACGACGAGCGATTCATGCACACCAACAGCGTCGGTGGCTGGTCAGTCACGCTGCACACCGCCGAAGCGGTAAACCCGAAACGACCCGCAGGACCATCGGTGGTGATGACCGAAACCGCGCCACCAAGCATTGCCATTGAGTTACGAAATCCAGTTGTATCGACCATGGTCTTACCCTCCGGTCTATCAGATATCCAGCACCAGTTTCTTGGACTTGGCCCGGGAACAGCACACCAGAATCTGGTCATTGGCAGATTTTTCGTCATCCGTGAGATAGATGTCGCGATGATCCGGTTCGCCTTCGATAACGTCGCACAAGCATGTGCCGCAAACGCCTTGCTCACACGACACTTCAATCTTGATGCCCACGGCAGTCAGCGCATCGACGATGCTCTGGCCCTCGGCAACCTGTACGGTCTTGCCGCTGCGCTGGGCGACCACTTCGAAACCGGCGCCCGAAGCGTCGACTTCGACCTGGAAGTATTCGCGGTGCACATGATCGTCGGCGTACCCCGCTTCCAGGACCTGGGCAATGACCCAGTCCATGAAACCGGCCGGTCCGCAGACATACACGTGTACGCCAGCTTGTGGAGTGCCCAGCACTTTTGGCAGGTCGAGTTTCTGGTCGGCGGCTTCGTCGTCAAAGTGGGTGTTCAACCGCGACGCAAACGCAGCGTTACCCAGCTCCTCGAGAAAGGCGCTGCGGCTGCGTGAACGACCGCAATAATGCAGTTCGAAATCGCTGTCGTGGGCATTCAGCGCGTAAGCCATGGCCACCATCGGGGTGATGCCGATACCGCCGCCGATCAGGATCGAACGCCTGGCATCGCTGGCCAGCGGAAAGTGATTGCGTGGCAGGCTGATCTCGATTTCACGACCTTCCTGTAGCAGTTCATGCACCGCCACCGAACCGCCACGCGAGGCGGGATCCTTGAGTACGCCCAAGCGATAGGCGCCTGCGTTGGCCGGATCACCGCACAGCGAATACTGGCGAACCAGACCGGTCTTGAGGTGGATATCGATATGCGCGCCCGCCTCGAAGGCGGGCAAAGGCTGTCCCGCAGGATCACTCAGATCCAGTACGACAACACCTTCGCCCTGTTCTTCGCGCTTGCGCACGACGACTTTCAATAATTGATCGCTCATACAGGACCATCCCGATTTCGTTGTAAGGAGGCGCATCTGGGCACCCCCGACTGCTTTTTCAAACCGTGTAACCGTGGCCTCAGCGCATGAAGATCCCGCCGTTCACATCCCAGGTCGCCCCGGTGGTGAAGTAGGCGTCTTCGCTGGCCAGTTGCACAATCAACTTGCCGATGAACGCGGCGTTACCCAATTGTTTGACCGGGATCGCCTCTATCAGTTTTTCCAGGCGCTCGGGCGGCACGGCGGCGCGCACCGCCGGTGACTCGATAGGGCCCGGGGCGATAGCGTTGACCGTGACACCGGACGCCGCCAGCTCCTTGGCGAAGATCTTGGTCAAGGTAATGATGGCGCCCTTGGATGCGGCGTAATGCGCGCCGGTTGCGGTGCCGCCGTTCTGCCCGGCCAGGGAAGCCATGTTGATGATCCTCCCGTAACCCTGGGCCGCCAGATAGCTGCCGAACACCTGGCAGCCGACAAAAGTGCCGCGCTGATTGACGCTCACAACACGGTCGAACTCTTCCGGGCTGATCTGCATCACCGGTGTGGTCATGGTCATCGCAGCGTTGTTCACCACCACCTGCAATTCACCCCAATGCGCCACGACGGCCGCCAGCGCGTCTTCGAAATCGGCCTTCCTCGATACATCGAGCTTAAGCGCCAGGACCCGTTCACCCGTGGCATCGAGTTCAGTGGCGGTGACCTGTGCTGATTCCAGCGAACGGTCGCTGATCACGACCCGATAGCCGGCGTTCAGCAGTTGCTCGGCAATACTTTTGCCCAGCCCCAGGGCCGCGCCGGTGACCAATGCAACCTGTGTCATGGCAACGTCCTCAGAGGATGTAGCCGATACCGGCGAGGGTATCGGTGGAGTTGATCAGCTGGATCACCTTGCGCTGAATCTTGAAACTGTCACCGCTGCGCACCAGTTCAAACGTGACATCGGCGGTGTACTGCTTGAGCACATCCTTGCGGAACTCACGCAGGTTCTGCGCACAACGCACGGTGACAATTCCGTCTTCATCTGAAAGCACGCGAAAGCGCGACTGACTGCGCACGGTGCGTGCCCGCGGGGTGGTCGAAATCGATTCGCCGCTGGTCAATCGGGTGACACGCAACTGACGCATGTGGTGATCATCGTAGGCGTAGTTCAGGGTGTTCTCGAAGTCGGTTTCCAGCGGATCGATCGGGATGATGTAGGTCGCGTTCTCGGTCCACAGATCGAGCCAGTCGACGAAATCGCCGTGATCGAGCATGTCCGCTTCCTGCCAGATGAAAGCGCTGACTTGGTTGAGCAATTGCAGGTTGTTCATGGTGTTCTCCGTCACTCAGGCCGACATCATCTTTTTCCACTGCTGGTAACCAGCGCGCATGCCGGTCTCGGCGCTCACATCGCTCACCCGCCCATCTTCGGATGCCTTTTCACCCGGCAAGCCGCGGTTGAGCATGATCCACAGATCAGTGCCGGCACTGGCGCCGCGCTGTACGCGCTCCCAGGCTTCGGAATCGTCCGGAGTACCAAAACCCATCGGGCCCTGGAAGTGCTCATGCAGACGCAGACGATAACGGTTGGCCACCGCCGGGCCACCGTCCATGGTGATGACGGCGTGATGGATTTCGGTTTCGTTCACCGCGATCGGTTGCAACACCCGGAAGAACGCCATGGAACAAGCGATGTTCGGGAACAGGTTGAGGTTGAAGCCCGAACCGCCGACCGCACGCACGATGCGACGGACCGATTCTTCGTCCTGGCCTTCGGCGCGCAATTGCGCGGCCAGGTCTTCGAAACGCTCAGGGATCGGCAAGTCGAGGTTGGCTTCCAGGTCGACCAGGTCAGGGATCATCACCATCACGCTGTGTCCGTTGCCGAGGTCTTCGACGTAGCCCGGTCCTTCGACGAAGTCGAACAGCTTCAGGGTCTGTTCATCCACGGACGACAGGAACGACTTGTGCACCAGCGGGAAGTGGTAGGCGTCGGTGGTGTTTTCCAGCTGGATCTTCCAGTTGCCGGGGAAGCGGAAGCGGTGCTCGCCACCCACTTTGACGGGGTAGCCGGCGCCCTGCTTCATGAACAGGTCGATCCACTTCTTTGCCGGGCCGAGGAAATCAGCGAGGGGCTCGATGTCATCCTTGAAGGTGGCGAAGATCATGCCGTTGTATTGCTCGACACGCAGGCTGACCAAAGGCAGTTCGCCCTTGTCCAGGCAATCGGCGTAGCTTTCCGGGTGCGGCACACCGCGCAAGCTGCCATCCAGGGCATAGCTCCAGCCGTGATAAGGGCAGACAAAACTGTTGGTCTTACCCTTCTTGTGTTCGCACACCGTTGCGCCACGATGGCGGCAGCGGTTGAGCAACACATGCACTTCTTTCTTGCGGTCGCGCACGACGATCACCGGCTGCTTGCCGATATAGGTGCTCTTGTAGCTGCCGGACTCCGGGATCTCACTCCCGTGAGCGACCCAGATCCAGGTGCTGTAGAAAATCTTGTCCAGCTCCTGATCGAAGATCTTGCCGTCGGTGTACAGCGACGTGTGAACGCGGTCATGCAGGACCAGATCGGAAGGACTGGCGTCGAGCGTTACGGTGTTTATCAGGTTACTCACGATCACTCCTCGTCGGCATTATTCGCCGACTCTAAGAATTCTGGGTGTTACTTTCAGGACTGGCCGGACTTACCAGGTACGGGCAGGTGCGCGGCATTGTTCCAGGTGTCTACCGGTCGGCTGAACAGGTTCTCGGTCTGAAAATGCGCCATGTGCCACTGCCCTTTTTTCTGGGCGAACCGCACGGTCAGGCGGGCGCTGTTGAGGTGCGAGGCACCCGAGGCAAAGGTCGAAGTCTGCAACATCACCCAACTGGCATCTGCGGTCTCACCGCTGACCCGGATCAGTTCCGAGGTCAGGAAGTGCACGTTCAGCGAAAAGTGCGCCGGTTCGACCATGTAGGTTGCGAACATCGCTTTGATCGCCTCACGCCCGTGGTAACCGCCAAAGCTATTCTGGTACTTGGCACCCTTACCTTCCCAGATCGCCTGCTCGGTGAACAACCCGGCCAGTTCCTCGAGCGGGGAATCCACGCCCAGCTCGTCGCACAAAGACATGTAGCGATTCATGCAGGCGCGGATCGCGTTCTCGCTTTCCAACTGCTCGAGCCGCTGTTCCAGTGCGCGCAAATGCTCTTGTGATGACATGGCGACTTCTCTCGACTCAGCGCTGGATGATCAGTTCGCGACCGGTACGGGCCTCGACCTTGCAATACTTCCAGAGTTTGTAAGGGCCATTGCCGACATCCGTGGTGCGAAACAGATTGCAGGCGGCGTGGACGGTTTCGATGTCGGGTACATCGGCCAGCAAGTAAGTCGTCCAGGGCCAGCCGGCAGACGGGCCGACCATGCTCTGATCGTCGTCCATGTTGCCCAGCACGGTGACGCCTGGCAGGTCGGCGATGCCGTTCCACATGGCGCCGAAAGCGGCCCAGACTTCCAGCGCTTCAGGACGCGGAGCATCGAAAAAGTTTTGGTTGATGCCTATGCAGAACAAAACTCGCAGGGCTTTTTTATCGGTCATGGGGTTCACCAATCAGTAGGAAAAAATTACAGGTAGCCAGGCAGCGGCTTATTGCCGAAGAAGATCGCGCCCGCGTTCTGGTAGGTCATATCGCCCATGAAGGCGTGCTGGGTAATGACTTGGGTGTCGTTGACAAAACGCGACAGAGGACTGGTGCGGTACACCCCGCTCATTCCCGATAGCATTTGCGCGGTGCGCGCAACATCGGCGGCGACACGCGTGGCGTGGGTCGAAGACAAGCGCAGCATATTGGTCTGCTCGACGCTCACCGGGTCGCCGGCCAGAACGCTGGTCCAGGCATCGTCGATGGACTGGTAGAACCACGAACGTGCAGCGCGCAGCGACGCTTCGGCCTTGGCCATCTCGACCTGGGCCAGCGGCCGGTCGGACAACGACGGCGCACCGGTCACGGAGATTCGGCCACTGGCCATGCCGCTCAACTCATCAAGTGCCGCACGAGCAACGCCCAGGCCAACCACAGACAACACCTGTGTGGCGAACGACAGTGACGGATAGCGGAAGAACGGCTCGTCAAGACTCGATGGACCGCCGCGTACGAAGGTCCACTCCTCCGGCACCACCACGCCTTCGACGACGACATCATGGCTACCAGTGCCGACCAGGCCGACGACATTCCAGGTTTCCTCGATTCTGACCTTTTCCCGAGGCATCACCGCCAGTCGTGGCAGGCCGAGCATCTCGCCATTTTTCGGGCTGATACCCACGCCGATGAGCGACGCGCCCATGCAACCGCTGGAAAATTTCCAGCGCCCATTGACCTCCAGGCCACCGTCAACAAAGGATGCAGGCTGCGGAGGGAAGATCCCGCCGGCGAACACCACGTCAGGCGAATCGGCATAGATTTTCTTGATGGTTTCCAGCGGCAACGCCGCCAGGTAAACCGGGCTCATACCGAAGCTGGCGACCCAACCGGCGGAGCCATCGGCGAACGAGATATCTTCCACCATCTGGCAAAACTCGGCCGGCGAACGCTCGTCGCCGCCGAAGCGTTTGGGCACCAGAGCCCGATAGACGCCGAGCTTGCGGAACTGCTCGATAACGTCCTGCGAGATGAATTTTTGTTGGTCGAATTCTTCGCTTCGAGCACGCGCACGAATCTCGACCAGCAGTTTCTGAAACGCTTCATTCGCCGTGATCGGCACGCAGCGCTGGTGATTCAGCTCGCTTGGCGCAGTCATGGGTTTCTCCATAGTAAGCATCACGATTACTCTTCCAGGCGCCGGACCAGTTCGCGGGCGACTGCACACAGCAGTTCGTCCGCGCCATGGGCGGCAATGAGTTGAAGGCCGACCGGAAGTCCCGAGGCGCTTTCCAGAGGAATGCTCAGAGCCGGATGACCGGAAAGGTTGAAAGCACGCACCAGGGAGGTCATGCCCAGGGCGGCGCGAGTGTCGGCCGCGTCGGCGACCAGCAACGGGAAGTCGGGCATGGTCGGCATGGCCAGAATCGGGGTGATGGCCAAGGCTGCGTCCACTTCTGCGATAAACGCGCGACGGATGATTTCGGCTTCTTCAACGGACTCGGCCGTGGTCAGACTGGCCGCGCGCAGACGGTCGGCGACATCGCTGCCAACCCGACCGGTTTGCAGAAGATGGCCACACGCTGCCCAGGTTTCGGCGTTGATGATCACCATGCCGGCGTCATACGCGGCGGCCATGCCAGGCAGCTTCTGCTCAAGTAACTTGAAGCGCGAACGGCCCAGCGCCTGGTTCACCACCGAGTGGATTTGTTCGTTGGCCTCTACCGCGACCACGCCGATAGCAAGATGCTCAGGCACCGGGATGGAGGCGAACGAGGGATCAATGATGTGCATCGCTTCAATCAAGCGTTCCATATCCCGTGCCAGGGGACCTACGCAATCGAGGGTACTGCGCGCAGGCATCACACCCTGACGGCTGACACGACCAAAGGTTGGCTTGAGACCAAATACACCACAGCACGCCGCTGGAATCCGTACCGAACCGCCGGTATCGGTGCCCAGCGCGAAGTCGCAAAGGCCTGCCGCCACCGCAGCTGCCGAACCACTGGAAGAGCCGCCCGGTATATAGCCCGGATAGCGCGGATTGGAGGCCGTGCCAGTCCATGCGTTGAGGCCGGTGGTGCCGAATGCCAATTCATGCAGGCTGGTTTTACCGGTGATCCGGCAGCCCGCATCCAGAACAGACTGGACCACGCGTGCATGTTCGCCTGCCGCCGGCGCATCGGCCAGGGCGCTGCTTGAAGCGCGGGTCGGATAGCCGGCGATATCGATGGTGTCTTTCACCATGACCGAAAGGCCATTCCCTCCTAAGGCTAAATCCTCAACAACGATCGACATGTTCTTTACCTGCTCGTTATGTGTCACCAGAACGGATGACCTCGGCACGAGGGCCGGGGAAAACGCTTAAATCTAAAATCGTAATATTTACGTGAAATGTCAATTGAATTTTACCAAATAAAAGAGTGTGTATTTTCGGTGCAGACTTTCTCTTTTCGCACCAACGGCGTGCAGTTTGGTAACACTGCCGTAAAAACGAAAAATCCTGAATATTTTATATTTTTACCTTATAAATCAGTTAGTTAATTGTATTTAACGAACAGAAAGCATCGAAACATTCAGAAAAATATTGAGCAGAGGCCTCGCTGAAAAAGCAAACAGGAAAAAATAAATCAGCCCAAAAATTACAGCCAAAAACAGCGTAAAAAATCACTGTTTTTTGATTTTATTATCAGGTGGTTTTTGGTCATTTGAGCGCTTCCTTGATCCAGATCAAAGCCTTGTTTGATATGGCGTGCTGCGGGTTTTTCCCGCCCTTAACATGCCCCACTGCCAGCCCTTCGGATCACCTTGGCCGGCCCGCCTCAAAGCGTTCGCATCAGGCATCGCAGTAACGGCTTTCTGCCTTGCACCGAAAAATTTCTGGCATGCAATCTGCTTTTGCCCTCTTCGCCTTCGACCGATCGCTCATGGTCGAGCAGCACCCTGATGGCTCGGTAACAAACCATGGGTGTCGCCACAGTTCGATAACTAAAACAGGGCCGTACTCGCACCACGTCGTGGTCGGGAAGGCTGGCCATTAGCCTTTTGCAGCGTTGCAACTCTTCGGAGAAAGTCATGCTTTTCAGAAAAGCCGTGCCCACGTTGTTGTTGAGTGCCGCCTGCGCCGCCGCTGCGCAGGCGGATGTGAAAGTCGGTGTCATTACCTCCTCCACCGGACCGATCGCACTGGTCGGACTACCACAGAAAAACACCGTGCCGTTGCTGCCGACCCAGGCCGGCGACCAGGTGGTGAAATACATTTCTCTGGATGATGCGAGCGACCCGACCGCTACGGTGAAGGCGCTGAAGAAGCTGATCGACGAAGAAAATGTCGATGCCATCATCGGCCCGAGCGGCTCGCCCAACGCCATGGGCGTGATCCAGTTCGTCGCCGAGGCAGGCGTGCCATTGCTGGCACCGGTCGGCACCGCTGCAGTGGTGCTGCCAATGACCGAGCAGAAGAAATGGGTATTCAAGACCACGCAGAACGATGACCTGATCGCCAAGGCGCTGTTCGAACACATGTCTAAAAAAGGCGTGAAAACTCTCGGCTTCATCGGCACCGGCGACCCTTATGGCGAGAACTGGGCCAAGGTCATGGCCGGCCTGGCAGCGCAGCAGAATATCAAGGTCGTGGCCAACGAGCGCTTTCAGCGCCAGGACACTTCGGTCACCGGGCAGAGCCTGAAAATTCTCGCCACCCGCCCCGATGCAGTGCTGGTCGCAGCGCCGGGCAGTTCGGCGGTGATGCCGCAGACCACCCTGTTCGATCAGGGCTATCGCGGCCAGGTCTACCAGACCCACGGCGCGGCGCTGCAAGACTTCCTCAAGCTGGGCGGCAAGAAAGTCGAGGGCACCATTCTGGCGGCCAGCCTGATGCTGGTACTGGATGAAATCCCGGACAGCCATCCTTCGAAGAAAATCGCCAGCAACTACACCACGGCCTACGAAAAGCTCAACGGCAGCAAGCCGGCGACCTTCGGCGGGAACACCTTCGATGCCGGTCTGCTGCTACAGCAGGCGATCCCGATTGCAGCCAAAAAAGCGGCACCGGGCACTCCCGAATTTCGTGCAGCCCTGCGTGATGCGCTTGAGCAAAGCCACGAACTGGCCGGCACCCAAGGCGTTTACAACATGACGCCTCAGGACCACAGCGGCTTCGACGAGCGCGGTCGCGAATTGATCGTGGTGAAGAACGGCAACTGGATGTTGTTGCACGACAACTGATCGAAACCCGGGCGCACAGCCCACTGCGCGCCCTGCCCGATTGCCGGCGAGTCAACCCGCGCCGGCAATCGGGCCTGATATTCAATCTGTAGAAAAGAGCTCTCATTATGAATTTCCAGATAGCCATGCTGCTGGGCCAGGACGGTATGACCAACGGCGCGATCTATGCGCTGTTGGCCCTGTCGATCCTCCTGGTGTTCACCGTGACCCGGATCCTGTTGATTCCCCAGGGTGAATTCGTGACCTACGGCGCCTTGACCATGGCCACGTTGCAGAGCGGTCACCCGACTGCTCTGGTCTGGCTGCTGCTCGGCCTGACGCTGATCGACTGTGCACTCGATGTATGGGGCGCGGCACGTTCAAGCCAGGCCTTTCGGTTCCCCGTGCGCATTCTCTTCAAGCTTGGCTATACAGGCCTGCTGGCGGTGTTGATCAACACCTTGCCGTTGGCCGAATTGCCGATGGCGGTCCAGGCTTTGTTGACGCTGGCGTTGGTTGTTCCGCTGGGCCCGCAAATCTACCGACTGGTGTTCCAGCCGATCGCCTCGGCCAGCTCATTGGTCTTGCTGATTGTATCGATCGCCGTGCACGTCAGCATGGTCGGTATTGCGCTGTTGCTGTTCGGCCCTGAAGGCGCCCGCACCCAACCGTTCTCCGAAGCTGGCCTGGAACTGGGCCCGGTCACCTTCAACAGCCAGACGCTCTGGGTGCTGGCCGTGTCCCTGGGGCTGATCGTCGGGCTGTACCTGTTCTTCGAGCGCACGCTGTATGGCAAAGCCCTGCGTGCCACCGCGGTCAACCGCATGGGTGCCCGGCTGATGGGTATTTCGCCGACCCTCGCGGGCAAGTCGACCTTCCTGCTCGCCGCGCTGATCGGCACGCTGTCGGGGATCCTGATCGCGCCGATCACCACGCTGTATTTCGATTCCGGTTTCGTCATCAGCCTCAAAGGCTTTGTCGGCGCGATCATCGGCGGACTGGTTAGCTATCCGGTCGCCGCGCTCGGCGCTCTGGCGGTGGGCCTGATCGAAGCATTCTCGATGTTCTGGGCCAGTATCTACAAAGAGATCATCGTGTTCACGCTGATTATTCCGTTCCTGCTTTGGCGTTCGTTCACCAGTCGTCATGTGGAGGAAGAAGAATGAATTCGCGCTATCTGTTGCTTGCCCTGTTACTGGTGGTGGGCGTCGCGCCGCTGCTGTTGCCGCCGTACTACGTCACCCTGCTCAATTACATCGGCATGTACGCCATGGTCGTATTGGGGTTGGTGCTGCTCACGGGTGTCGGCGGCATGACCAGTTTCGGTCAGGCCGCGTTCGTCGGGCTGGGCGCCTACACCTCAGCCTACCTGACCACCACTGAACAACTGCCGGCATGGTTGGCCTGGGCCGGAGCGTCACCGTGGCTGACGCTGCTGGCGGGCGTGGTGCTCACCGCCTCAGTGGCACTGATTCTCGGCGCCCTGACACTCAAGTTGTCAGGGCATTACCTGCCGCTGGGAACCATTGCCTGGGGCCTTTCGCTGTACTACTTGTTCGGCACCCTGGAATCCCTCGGCGGTCATACCGGCGTCGGCGGCTTGCCATCGATTTCATTGTTCGGCCTGAAGCTGGATAAGGGCGAGAATATTTTCTACCTGATCTGGGCCCTGCTGTTGCTGGCAATCGTCGTCACGCAGAACCTCCTGAATTCTCGCGAAGGCCGCGCCATTCGCGCACTTAAGGGAGGCCAGGTAATGGCCGAGTCGATGGGGGTCAACACCTTCCGCTCGAAGATGGTGATCTTCGTCATCTCTGCGGTGTTCGCGGCCATTTCCGGCTGGCTCTATGCGCACACCCAACGCTTCGTCAACCCGACGCCGTTCGGTTTGAACATGGGCATCGATTACCTGTTCATGGCCCTGATCGGTGGTGTCGGCAGCGTGTGGGGCGCCCTGCTCGGCGCGGGCGTCCTGACCATGCTCAAACAATGGTTGCAGGACTGG
This sequence comes from Pseudomonas sp. 10C3, assembly GCF_036346185.1. NCBI lineage: Bacteria > Pseudomonadati > Pseudomonadota > Gammaproteobacteria > Pseudomonadales > Pseudomonadaceae > Pseudomonas > Pseudomonas sp. 10C3. The sequence goes on from NZ_JASJVE010000013.1 coordinate 132,045, forward strand.
TTGCCGCACTTGCTGGGTAACACCGGCAACTACGAAATCATCGTATTCGGCATCCTGATCGTGGTGCTTATGCAGCGCGCACCGTGTGGTCTGTGGCCCTTGTTGACGCGCCTGATACCGGCCCGGTTCAGGGTCCGCGCCAAGGTCCTGAATGTCGACGCCAAGGCTGCACCCCTTCCCCGCCGGCAACTGCCCAAACATGGCGAGCTGATCCTTGAGGCGCGGAATGTGACCAAGCGCTTCGGCGGACTGGTGGCCAACAACGACATGAGCCTGGAAATCCGTTCGGGTGAAATCCTCGCGCTGATCGGTCCCAACGGTGCCGGCAAAAGCACCATGTTCAACCAGCTCTCCGGCGTCGATACACCGAGCAGCGGCGATGTGCTGTTCATGGGTCAAAAGATCAACGGCCTGAACTCCCGGCAAGTGGCGCGCATGGGCATGAGTCGCACCTTTCAGCACGTGAAGCTGCTGGGCAACATGAGCGTGTTGGAGAACGTCGCCATTGGCGCGCATTTGCGTGGCCAACAAGGCGTGCTGGCGGCGGCCCTGCACCTTGATCGTCGCGAGGAAGCCGAACTGCTCGGCGAAGCCAGACGTCAGCTTGAGCGCGTAGGCCTGGGCGACTATTTGTATGAAGAGGCAGGGAGCCTGGCACTCGGCCAACAGCGGATTCTAGAAATCGCCCGCGCCTTGTGCGCCGATCCGTGCCTGCTGCTGCTCGACGAACCCGCCGCTGGCCTGCGACTGAAAGAAAAAGAAGCCCTTGGCATCCTGCTCAGTCGCCTGCGCAGCGAAGGGATGGCGATTCTGCTGGTCGAGCACGACATGGACTTCGTCATGGGCCTGGTCGATCGCGTGGTGGTCATGGAGTTCGGTCAGCGGATCGCCCAGGGCTTGCCCGAAGACGTACAGAAGGATCCGGCCGTGCTGGAAGCCTATCTGGGAGGAGTTGAATGATGAACATGCAAGTGGAACCGCACCTCGCACCGCGCAACCAAGTCGACGACGCCGTGCTGGAGATCAAAGGCCTGAGCGTGGCCTACGGCAAGGTCGAAGCGCTGAGCGACGCCAGCCTGACCGTCGGCAAGGGCCAGATTGTGACGGTGATCGGCCCCAACGGCGCCGGCAAGACCACCCTGCTTTCGGCCATCATGGGCGTGCTTGGCTCCCGGGGTCAGGTGCATTTCGACGGCAGCCTGGAAACCTTGCCGGAAGTTGAAGTGATGGTCTCGCGGGGCCTTGGCCTGGTGCCGGAAAAACGCGAATTGTTCACCAGCATGAGCGTGGCCGACAACTTGCTGCTCGGCGCTTTTCAACGCCATCGCCGGGGCGACCGTCGCTACAGAGAAACGCTTGGCGAAATCTACGAACTGTTCCCGCGCCTGTGGGAGCGCCGCGAGCAATTGGCGGCGACGTTGTCCGGCGGTGAACGGCAGATGCTCGCCGTGGGCCGGGCGCTGATGGCCAAGCCCAAGCTGCTGATGCTCGACGAGCCGAGCCTGGGCCTGGCGCCGCTGATTACCCGGGAGATCTTCCGCATCATCACCGCGCTGCGTGAGCAAGGGGTATCGATTCTGCTGGTCGAGCAGAACGCGCGTGCCGCCCTGCGGGTAGCCGATTACGCCTATGTATTGGAAACCGGTCAGATCGCCATGCAAGGCCCGGCGCAGAAACTGGCTGATGACCCACGCGTGATCGAAGCCTATCTCGGCCTGGCCAGCAAGCATCAGGAAATGCTCGCCAACTGACACCGCGCCCTTGCAGGAGCTGGCTTACTAGCAAGCCGGCCTTCCTACAGGGGACTGTTGTTGTGTTCAACAACCTATCGCCCCCTTGTGAATAATCCGGAGTCACGATGAACGCTTCCTCCTTGCGCATCGGCATCGCCGGCGCCGGTGCCATCGGCTGCACCCTAGCGGCCCGTCTTGCGGGTAACGGCCATACGGTCAACGTACTGGCCCGAGGTGAAACCCTGACCGCCATCCGCCGTGACGGCATCCACTTATCCGATCTGGACGGTCATCATCATGTGCGAGTCGAGGCCAGCGACAACGCTGCCAGCCTTGGCGTGCAAGACCTGATTTTTCTCTGCACCAAGGCACAAGCCCTGGCCAGCCTGCTGCCACAACTGCAACCGATGATCGGCGCCGAGACGGCGGTGATCCCGGTGATCAACGGCGTGCCGTGGTGGTACTTCCACGGTGAAGGTGGACGCTACGAAGGGCAACGGGTGAGCGCGGTTGATCCGCAGTCGACACTCAACCAGGCCCTGGACCTGCGCCACGTGATCGGCTGCGTGGTGTTCATCACCGCGCACTGCCCGGCCAACGCCGTGGCTGAATCGAACACCCCGCACCTGATGATTTTCGGTGAGCCTGACAACCGCCTTAGCGCCCGGCTGGAGCGTGTGCGCGCACTGATCGAAAGTGTCGGCATAGAAGCACGAGCCACCGACCGCATTCGCGACAATCTGTGGACCAAGATCATCGCCAACCTCACCTCCAACCCGCTCTCAGTGATTACCGGCGCGACGCTTGATCAACTTTACAGCCTGCCGGAGTTGCGCGACCTGGTCAGCAGTTGCCTGCACGAAGCCTTGCTCACGGCCGCCGCGTACGGCGCGCGCGTGAGCATCGATCCACGGACCTTTCTCGAACTCGGCGCCGGCATGGGCGCGGTGCGCACCTCGATGCTGCAGGACTATGAAAAAGGTCGCCCTCTGGAGTTGGCCGCCATCGGCGACGCAGTGCTGGAGTTGGCCGATGGCATGGCGATCCCGATGCCCGTTACTCGACACCTCATTGCCCTGGCACGCTTTCGCGGCGAACAGGCCCGTCACTGACTCACTACGACAAGGACTCCGACATGGACCACACCCTAATGGCAAAACCGCATGCGTACAGCGACGAGGAATGGGCACTGCGCGTGCAACTTGCGCACTGCTACCACCTGGTGGATTTCTTCGGCTGGACCGAGACGATCTTCAACCATATTTCCGCACGCCTTCCTGGCCCGGCGCACCATTATCTGGTCAACCCGTTCGGCCTCAATTACACCGAAGTGACGCCAGAGAACCTGCTTAAAGTCGACCTGCACGGCAAGAAGCTCGAGGACTCGCCCTACGACGGTAACCCAGCCGGTTTCGCCCTGCACAGCGCGGTGCACGGTGCCCGTTCGGACATCCAGTGCCTGATCCATACGCACACCACGCCGATATCGGCCATCGTCATGAAGAAGGCCGGTTTTGCCCATAACGACTTTTACGGTGCGCAACTCTACGGACGGATCGGTTACCACACCTTCGAAGGCATCACGCTGTTCGACGACGAAAAAGCGCGGATGATCGACAGCCTTGGTGACAAGCACATCCTGGTGCTGCGCAATCACGGCATTGCCGTCGGCGAAAGCAGCATTGCCAAGGCGTTCTTCCTGCTGTGGACAGTGCAGCGCGCCGCCGAAATCCAGTGCCAGGCCGGCGCTCTGGGCGGTGAGGACAATCCGCTGCCTGAAGCGATCAGCCAGAAGTGTGCCGAACTCACGGCCATGCTCATTCGGGACAGCGGCTTCGCTGTAAAATTTTTCGACGCCATGGTTCGCAAAATGCGCGCCGAACGCGGCCAGTGCTGGTAATCGCGGGAGCATTCAGTGGCTAAGTCAAAGGAATACACGCCACCGGTCATCGTTGCGGCGCAGCCAGAAATCCCGATCTCGCGCCTGGATACTCTCGGCCATCTGATGGCCTGCAACGATGCCTATGTGGCGCTCAGTGGTTACGCCCGAGAGGAGCTGCTGAACCAACCGCACGAACTGATCAATCATCCGCTGATGCCCAAGCGAGTCATTGATCGTATGTGGGAGACCTTGCGCAGCGGCGTGCCCTGGACAGCGCCCATGATGGGTCGCGATAAACAGGGCACGACGTTCTGGTGCAATCTCTATGTGGTGCCACTGCTGGAGGGCGGTCAGCTGAATGCGCTGGGTACGGCGTATCACCCGATGGACGCCGCCCAAAGCCTGCGAGCGGAAAAACTCTATCGACGCTTGAATGACGGCCACGGCCCACTGACTTTTGCCCGGCGCATGCAGGAGCATGCCAGCACTCAGGGCATCGCCTGGCTGCTGGGGTTTGGTGTCACGGGCGCCATGGTTGTCGGACAGATCGACCTGGCACCCGGCCTTCTGGTGCTCGGCGGAGTATTCGCCGCGAGCTGGCAATGGCGAGCCAGACAACATGCGGACGTCCGCCGGATCATGGCCCGGCACGATCAGGTCTACAGCGACGCGTTGCTGGCCCCGCTTCAGGAAGGCAGCGCCAGCGTTGCCAACCGTTTTGACATGGCCCTTAACAGCCAGAACACGCGGATGCGCACGGTCATGTCGCGCATCCGGATCAACGGCGAGACCGTGCGTCAACGCGCGCAAGAATCGTCGACACTGGTGCAGACCCAATCCGGGCACCTGCAACGGCAACTTGAAGAAGCCGAGCAGTCCGCCGCGGCGGTCCATCAAATGAGTGCCACGATCCAAGAGCTGTCGCGCAACCTGCAACACGCGGCCGAAGCCACCCAAGCCGTCGACCGCCTGGCTCGCGATGGTGACCGGATGTCCGGGCAAAGCCAGCGTTCGATGACCGGCCTGTGCACCTCGGTCGAGGAAATTGGCCAAGCCGTCAGCCGCCTCGCGGAATCGATCGAATCAATCAGCGGCGTCGCGCATGTGATTCGCAGTATCGCCGAACAGACCAATTTGCTGGCGCTGAACGCGGCCATCGAAGCGGCACGCGCCGGCGAGACCGGACGCGGTTTCGCAGTGGTCGCCGATGAGGTACGCAGCCTCGCGACCCGCACCCGCGAATCCACTGAACAAATCCAGCGCTCCATCGAGCAGTTGCGTGAAGGCAGCGCCCTGGCCCTCGCCACAGCGCAACGCGGCGAATCGGCCGCGCGGGAATCAAGCGAAGACGTATCGCAGGTCCAAACCGCGTTGCGGCGCATCTGCGAGGAAGTCGGACAGATCTCCGGCATGAGTTTGCAAATGGCCTCGGCCATCGAACAGCAAGGTCAAGTCGCGCAAGAGATCAACGGCCAGATTTCCCAGATCGTGAATTTGGCGCAAACCAGCAGCGATCAGTCCCGACGCAGTACCCAGATCGGCGAGGAGCTGCATCAACTGGCCAACTCCCAACTCGACCTGGCCCATCGGTTTCTACAGGGCTGAACGATTCATCCTCATGCATCAGGCCTGACGTCGCAGGGTCTCGGAAGGCAGGCAGCCGTACTGTTTGCGGTACTGCATGGCGAAATGACCGAAGCTGGCGACAGCGTGACGCAACAGGATATCCGTCACGCTGTCGGTCGGGCCAGCCTGCTGCAGGGCTACGTGAACCAAAGCCAGCCGACGAGTGCGGACATAGTCGCTGGGGGTTTGCTGAAGAAACCGCGTGAAGCCATTTTGCAAGGTGCGGATCGACACGTCGCAGAACTGCGCCAGGCCCGCCAGCGCAATCGGTTCGGCCAGGTGCTGTTCGATGAAGTCGCGGGCCTTCTTGACCTGGTGAGGCATTGGTTGGCGCTGGTCTTGCAGCAGATCGACCGAATAATTGTGCGGCAACTGCGTCAGCAGCACCGACAGCAGATAGTCCGACAGGCTCCCGCCCATGGTCGAGGTCAGCAGCGTCTGGCTGGCGTCGCCATAGAGCTTGCAAATGTAATCCAGGGTGGTCCTTACCGTCGCCATGCCCTGATGCTCGGCGTCGACCTGAATGTCGAACAGCAACGGCTGACGCAAACGCCGGTTGAGCAACACTTGCAGCTGACGCTCGAGGGCTTGGCGATCGACGCGCAAAATCAGGTTGCGGCAGTCCTTGTCGATACGAATAAAACTGCGTTCAGAAGGCGAAGAAATGGTCAGCCCACCCTTGCGCAAAATCGCGCTCTGCTTGCCCAGGCTGACCATGCCGCTGCCTTCCAGGGTGACCCGAATCAGGTAGTAGCCACTGATATCCCCGGCGTCGATTTCCACCGGTGCACCGTAGTGCAGATCGAACAACGCCGAGCTGCCGAAAAACACGCCATACAGCTGCGATTGCAGGGCGCCGCCCTGCTGCATTTTCATCTGGTGGGGCTACAGGTAATGACTGACCCGATCCTTGACCTCGCCAAACCCGCCGGAACTCAGAAGGCAATGATGACGGAGCGAAGAGTGTTGATCGAACATGCTGAAGCACCTCCAGAAAATGACACCGTTACCCGCAGGCACGTCGATAATTTAGTGGAAATGGAAAGCAATTTTCACGCCACGCAAACGCTTTCTGCGCGCCCGGAACAGCCTCTGCGCCTGATGCATAGAGTCAAGGCAAACAAGGGCTTGAAGCTGGATGCGGCGGGTAATGTCCACGCGCCCAGCATGAAACAGGCATTCAAGTTCCTGACAGTGCACCGCAAGACCTTTTTCTGCCACTACCTGGGGTTTTCGTTCTACGCGATGACACTGTTCTGCATGCTCAGCTGGACCCCGGCCTTCTATATGCGCAAATTCGGCCTTGCCCCTAGCGATACCGGCTACATGCTCGGGATCGTGGTGCTGCTGACCAACACCAGTGGCGTGTTTTGTGGCGGTTGGCTGATCGACTGGCTGGCGAAAAAAGGCTACAGCGATGCGCCGATCCGTGCGGGAGTCATCGGAGCGATCGGCATGGCCGTGCCCGCCATCGCGTTCACCAAGGTCAGCGAACTGTGGATGTCCGTGGCGTTGCTGGCACCGGCGATGTTCTTCGCTTCGTTCCCAATGCCGGCCTCGACCGCGGCCATGCAAATCCTGCCGCCGAATCAGATGCGAGCGCAGATCAGCGCGCTGTTCCTGCTGATTTCCAATCTGATCGGCCTGGGTCTTGGTACCACGCTGGTCGCGCTGCTCACCGACCGGCTATTCAAAAATCCGGCCATGGTCGGCTCATCGATTTCCCTGCTAAATGCCTTCGCCGTCGCACTCACCCTGCTCTTGCTGATCAAGGGGTGCCGCCACTTCCGTGAGAGCCTCAAACACGAAGGCCTGGCCTGACGTCCTCACCTGAGGCACGCTACGGCGTGTCTGCTGGTTTTTTGCCGCGGGCGGCGCGACAATGACGCCCGCTATCAAACCCGCTCACCTGAAAGACTACGCCAACCTTTATGACCACCCCGAAAAAGCGCCTGAGCCGATACAACCCCGCCAGCGAAGACTTCAAGAAGGAAGAGTTTCCCTTCTACTGGCTGGCTCGCCTGCACGGTCGCTACTCCATGGCCATGGAGAAAGCGCTGAAAAAAATCGATATGGACATACCGCGCTGGCGGATTCTGTTCATCCTCAAGGAAAATGGCGAGTCGAGCATTTCGGAAATCTCCATCCACGCCATCGCGAAGCTCTCGACCATCACCAAAATTGTCTATCGCATGAAAGCCGACGGCCTGGTAGAAACCAACACCAGCGCCAGCGACGGACGCGTGACTCAGGTCTCACTCACCGATGTCGGCCGCCATACCATTGAAGAAATCCAGCACGGCACCAGCGATATCTTCCGCACCAGTTTCAAAGGCCTGACCGAAGCCCAGATCACCAAACTGAACGGAACGCTGGAAAAAATATTCAATAACCTGCCGGAAGACTGACCCGCGATGGGCATTGGCGATAGTTTGCACGCCTTGAATAGCGGCCGTGTACAGCAGAAATCCGATGATTTAGATTTCTGCTTTTTATGGGCACAGCATTCACCATCGATAGCTGATCCCTTTACAGGCAATCGCGCAGTGCGTGAATTACAGAGCGACCAAAGACATGACCTTGCAGTACTACTACGGCGACGGTGTCACCAAAGGCAAGGTCGACAGTCGCCTGAGCAGCGCGCAATTCACCTACCTGGTGAACGGCCCCACCTTCGCCGCCGGCCTGCAACAAGTCAGCGGCGACAGCGATGCAGTCTGATTGAGCCAGGGCGACGGCTCGACCGCCTGCTTCATGACTGAATCGATGATCGGCAAGTTCCAGCGCGCCGGGGAAACCACTTGGCTGGCTCGCCATAGCTATGACTTTGCGAAAGTCGGGATTCCCGGCCCGAGTTTCCTGGGCATGTACGAAAGCGACTCAAACATACGTACTCCCACTGGCGACAAAAGTGAGTGGGAACGTAACCTGACCGTGAGCTACGTGGTCCAGTAGGGCCCGCTGAAGGACCTGAGATTGCCCTGCGCCACGCCTCACTGCGCACCGGAGTGTCCACGCAACGGGACAGCGATGAGCATCGCTTCTGAGGAGGCTCTTACCGCTGGATCGCGCTGCATTAGCGTGGTCGAAATCGTCGATCCAGCTCACTTATCAAGCTGGACCAAAGCCCTGCCCGGAACAAACACCGACCTTGGAATCAGCTGAGGATTCCACCCAGAGCCAGTCGTTTTGTAGGGGTAAAAACGACCAAAAATAAAAAAGGGTCGCGAGATAAAATCTCGCAACCCTTTGAATTATATGGTCGGGACGGAGTGATTCGAACACTCGACCCCTAGCACCCCATAAAGGTGAATAACCGTCCAATAGAGCCCTACAAAATCCAAGCTTACAGCTTACCCCCTTGAAATTACTGGACAATCCTCTTACATACGTCCATTGGCATCCGCTATCATCCGCTTAAAGCTCCTCTCAATTCACTACCAATTCACTACCAAGGATATAACCGTGGCCAATCTCACAGATAAGGCGATGAAGGCGAAGCCTGGCCACACTCATAAATGGATGAGTGAAGTAGCAATTTGGGGCCATGGCTCCCTTTTGGCGCGAATCACCCCGGCCGGGGATCGCCTTTTCTATTTCCAATACACAAACGAGGCAGGCAAGCGATACGCTCTGCCAATTGGTACGTATGGTCCGGGGGACGATGCCGCTACCATGACTCTGTCGGATGCACGACAAAGAGCAATGGAACTCGCGAGCCTGCACAAAACAGGCATCAAAAATATCCGTGAACATCTTGAGTCCGAAGAAGCCGCACGTATCGCTGCCCGCGACGCTAAGGTGGCACAGCTAAATGCTGAGAAAGCTACTGCAGCAACCGAGCTCGCCCGCCAAGCTGCCCGAAAGAGCGTTACTGAACTATTTGAACACTGGGCCAAAGTCGATTTGATCAATCGCAAGGACGGAGGCGCGGAGGTGCGCCGAATGTTCGAAAAAGATGTACTACCTTTTCTAGGCAACATCGCGGTAGCTGACGTGAAAAAGGGACATATCACAGAAGTAACTGATGTAATGCTCTCGCGTGGCGTCAATCGTGCTGCAAAAATAGCCTTCTCCCTTATGCGTCAGATGTTCCGATTTGCAGTAGATCGCGACCTGATCGAACACGATCCCAGTGCTGGGATTCGCAAAGCCAAAATTGGCGGTAAAGATGTCGAGCGTGATCGAGTCTTAAATGATGACGAGATACGCAACCTTTCCCAAAAAGCTCCGGAAGCCGGTCTGCTGGTGACAACCGAAGCGGCCATCTGGATTGCACTATCCACCTGCTGTCGTATTGGTGAGCTGCTGAGCAGCAGATGGGAGCATATCGATCTTGAGCAGCGCACCTGGTTAATTCCCAGCGAAAACAGTAAGAATGGAAAACCACATCTCGTCAGCCTGTCGAACTTTGCAGTTGCCCAGTTCAAGCGAACACAACAGATTAACGGCAAATCAACCTGGTGCTACCCAAATACAGATAACAGCGGCCCTGTCAGCTCCAAGACCGTGACCAAACAACTAGGGGACCGTCAACGCCAGCCTGAACAAGGGACTCTGAGCCGGCGCAGCTCCAAAGCCCAATCCCTGCTACTACCAAGTGGCAAATGGACACCGCACGACCTACGTCGCACAGGGGCCACTCTGATGACGGCACTGGGAGTATTACCAGAAGTAGCTGAGCGCTGCCTGAATCACACTGAAGATAACAAAATGAAACGAATCTATCAGCGGCACAGCTACGCCACCGAAATGGCCACCGCCTGGAATTTACTTGGCGAGCACCTGGAAACACTCAGAAACTTTGAAGCGGGTAACCCTCACGCGCCAATATCGATCTCCGCTGAGACGGAGAATTAATGCGACCGTTCTAATCGAAGCGCCTGTTGCTGCACCCGCTCGACGAGGAGATTCGTAAATCCCAAAACGGCAAGATCCGCAACATTCCTATTCGCGTGCTGTTCAATGAGCCCGATCTGAACTTCCGCGCAGAGTACAGCCTGTTCGACCGTAACACTGGACTACCGCTGTGCGCAGGCAATGGCGAAACGTGTAAACGCCAGTGTGAGGACGGCATCAAGTCCCTGCCCTGCCCTTCGCCGGACGCTTGCTCTCTGGCGAAGGGCAATGCCTGCAAACCATATGGACGATTGAACGTAGTGATCGGAGACGATGACCCACTAGTGGCCTGAGCGGCTAGTCCATTAATTTATTTTTTATCACGCTCAGCTTCGCCTTGTGTACCGAGCTAATGATGGCCTCAGCCGTTTTATTCCACTTGAACGGCTTGGCTGAATGCTCATTGTGAGCCTCGATAAATTGTCGGATAGCCGCCCTCAGGTCGGCGACGCTGGTGAAGGCGGCCCGGTACAACGCTCGTCTTTCCAGCTGCGCAAACCAACCTTCCACGGCGTTCAGCCAAGACGCGCTGGTCGGTGTGAAGTGCAATTTGAAACGCGGGTGCTTTTCCAGCCACTGCTTGATTGCAGCAGTTTTATGGGTCGAACTGTTATCCAGAATCACATGCAGATCCAGTCCGGCTGGCGTGCTGCGGTCAATCTGTTGCAGAAAAGCCAGAAACTCCTCGGCTCGATGGCGCTGGGTAATCCGTCCGATGATGGCCTGGTGGAGTGAGCATATCCAGAAGGCGGCCACCGCCAGCCTGTTAGCATATGCGATCAATCAAACCAAGGACCGCAACGTCGTGCCGATACGCTAAAGGTCTCCCGGATAGCTCCGGCACTGGGATGCCACCCAGCGTGATCAGCGGCAGGCTCATCCATTGCTTCAGAATCGAGTAGGAGGCGAATTTACACCCGCCGTCCGTATGCGTCCGGGCATCCCGTCTTGCGCAATTAAAGCGGACGCCATTTATGCGGTAGCAGCTCTTCAATCTCACTCGCCCGTTGCGTCGGCAGGCGCGTAAGGACGCCCTTCAAATAAGCATACGGATCATGCCCATTGAGCCGCGCCGATTGGATCAAACTCATGATCGCCGCTGCCCGTTTGCCGCTGCGCAGCGAGCCCGCAAACAGCCAATTCTTGCGACCTAGCGCCCACGGCCGAATCTGGTTGTCGGGTAGTCAGACGCGGTTACCCGCGTCCAACCCCCTAAGAACCGTGCATGCGAGTTTCCCAGCACACGGCTCAAGCCTCTACAAAGGCACTGTTAAGTACCCGGCTATACCTCTTGAACATTGGCGTACTGCTGATCTCTGGGGCAACGCAGGTGATAGATCTCAAGATTGACTGCGGCGTCCGTTCCCCCGTCGGCCAACTTTACGATGTGGCGACTATGCCACGGCGTATCTTTGGTAACGGGCTTATGACAAACAGAACATAGACCGCCTTGCTGTCGCCAGACGCGATAAAGCTTCGCTCGTCCCTTCGTTGATTTGAGCATTTTCTTGCCCCATCGGAACTCGAAATACTCATCCCAATGGGGGTCATGCGAGTTGGCAGCAGACTTGATCTTGATGTGCCGCACTATCGGCGTATCCGATTCTTTCAGTAAGGTGTATTCCCTTACCTTACCGTCTGCGGATTTTTCAACGGTGGTGAACACCCAGCGGCGCGATCCTCGGACTTTAAAATACCTGTCCTTGACCCACCGTGTTCCTTTGCGCGGATGTCGTCTCACCGCCCAGCGCCAGAGCATTATCCAGACTTCGCTATCCACCTGATTGAAGACTTTCTTGGCGACCACGTGGCTGTGATAGTTCGCCCATCCCCGTAAAATCGGATTGAGCAGCCTGATCAAATTGACCTGTTTGATCGCCTTGTTGGTCTTGATCACTTCCCGGAGCTTGGCTAGGTGAGCGCTGATATTTGCTTTCGATGGCTTGATCAGGAGCTTTCCGTTGTACTTGCGCAAGTTCCATCCGAGGAAGTCGAACCCGTCCTCTATGTGCGTTATTTTGGTTTTTTCCGCAGAGAGGACAAGTCCACGCTCTGCCAGAAACTCAACCAAAGCGGGCCTGACTTCATTCTCCAGCCATTCTTTCGAACAGCCAGTGATGATGAAATCATCTGCATAACGCACCACGCGCATCTTTCGGCCTGTCCACTTTGCATTGGGAAGTTTCTTCGCCAGCATCGCTTCCAAACCATCCAAGGTCATGTTGGCCAACACCGGAGAAATAACGCCGGCAACAACAGAGCAAACTCTCGGATAAAATGGGGGCTGCGCATTGCCAGGGACAGTTTCGCCCCAAGGCATGCAGGATGCCCCCACGTCGAAATTGTTCTCGTCATTGAGGGCATTACCCCCACTGATGGGAGACTTCAGTCATGAGCCGAAAGTCGCGTATCTGGCATATTCGTCTGGCTTTTGAGCCAAATCGGTTCTCTTGTGAGCAGCTCGAGAGGGCCTACGAGCAGCTTAAGCCGACAGAATCGCGGGCTTCCTCAGAATTGTCGCCATCCCAGCCCTCTGTGACAAAGCCTCGTGCTGCCAAGCGAGGTGAGCAATGAGCGAGACTGTGATGGTGGCGCTCTACGCCCGCGTGTCCTCTGACCAACACGCTCCATCACCACAAAATCCCTGCCGTTTTCGCTGAATACTTGCCCATTACTGGTCATACCCAAACATTGGTAATGACGTACCCTCTCTTTCCTCGCGTTGCACCATATCGTGGTGATTTTTTTGCGCTGCAACTCGGTCATGACATAAGCCAACAATCTCTCGGTCAAGCCCTGGCCTTGATGGCTTGGAAGGGTGGCGAGCTTTCTGAACTGTACTCTGTCGGACTGGATGAACACCGACATCACACTGATCAGCACACCCCCCTCGAATAAACCGTAGTGTGTGCCCGCGCCTTCAGCGTGGGCCACAACACCCGCAATACCTTGGTCATACCAAGTCACCGCGTTGATCACCGTCAGGGTTTGCTCGGCGCTTATCTCTCGCATTGAGATATTCATTGCTATCAAGAAAGCGCAGACAGACCGTTTTCTTGACGCGTTAGGGCTATCAACTCTCGATAACCGTCCTCCAGCGTTCGGTGCTGGATATCCAGCTCGCGCTCCATGCGGCTGCTGTCGATGGCGGGAACCGGCATTGCAGGCGCGCGTTCATTGAAGCTGATCTGCATCCCGGGCATCAGCGATCGGCCGATATCCGCAAGCTCCCCGAACGAAACATAACGCCCACCAATCTGGTAAACCTCATGCGGCAACGTCGGCGCCAATAACGCCTTGGCAAACACTTCAGCAATGTCATCGACATGGGCCAGTACGATGTGTTGCTCAGATGAATAGGGGAAGTTAACTGGTAACCCCATGCCGCCCTGCGTACCTATCAGATTCACCCCGCGCGCGCCCACTTTGACACCCGGTCCATACACACCGGGAATACGAAAACTGACGATGTCTGTCTTCAATAGACGGTTGTATTCGTGGGCCAGGTGCTCACACAAGTGCTTGCCGATCCCATAAGTCGTAGAAGGCAATGCCGGTGATTCTTCGGTGATGGGGCCAGGAATCGTCCACGGTTTTTCCAGCCCATGGTATTGCACTGAACTGGGGAACACGACGCGTTTGACACCCGCCAGCCTGGCCGCCTCAAACAGATGAAAGGTGCCGGTATTCATGATCATTTGCTGCTTATATAACTGATCGGCTTGCTCTGGCCGTTCACTGACACCGCGCTCTTGGGCCGAGAAAAACACCATGTGCGCGATACGATCAATCTTGTACTCACTGAGCGTGGCAGCAATCGAGTCGTAGTCCGTTATATCACCGACGACCATACCGATTTTGCTAGCGAGATCACCCAGCCTGCCGGGTGAATCCTTTAGCTCAAGACACACCACCTCCTCGCCCCGTTCCACCAGATTCTTGATGACGCTGGCGCCAATAAAGCCCTTACCACCTGTTACCAAAATAGCCATGCTATCTCTCCTTCTTTCTATAAGTAGCTTAAATACGCGCGGGTGATCACTCGCTAACACGGGCGCCACAGACAGGGCGCCCCGTCAAAGCATCAAACAGTTGTCAACGAACGCCATCGCTGCGCAGCGCGTTGGGCGAAAAATCGTTGGCCGAGGTTTTTAAGCCATACTGAACCGAGTTTTTTTCCTCGTTGTTCATGCCAATGGCGATATAGCGGCCGGCGACCAAGTCACACAACGCCTCAAGCGCGTAAATCGGCACTTGCTTGTCGTACTGGGTGTACGACTGAGCCTCGCCGACACGCCACAACTGTCCACGCCCGTCGTAAAGATCCGATTCGGCGATTTGCCACGTGTCCTCATCCAGGTAAAAGCGACGCTTACCATAGATGTTGCGATCACTCGGTTTCAGGGTCGCCTCCACTTCCCATATCCGGTGCAGTTCGTAACGAGTCAGGTCCTGGTTGATATGCCCTGCCTTGAGAATGTCGGCGTACTTCACCTTGGGCGAAGCCAGGCGAAAATTGTTGTAGGGGATGTAAACCTCTCGCTTGCCGATCAGTTTCCAGTCGTATCGATCAGGTGCGCCGTTGAACATATCGAGGTTGTCTGAAGTTCGCAGGCCATCGGCGGCAGTGCCTGGACTGTCATAACCAATTTGTGGCGCCCGACGAACCCGACGCTGGCCAGCGTTGTAGACCCAGGCCATACGCGGCACCTTCACCTGGTCGATGGTTTCGTGGACCAGCGAAACGCCTCCGGCCAGACGCGCCGGGGACGTTATTTTTTGCTTATAGAGATAGAGGATGTTTTTCGCCATTTCCGGATCAAGATCAGGAAGGCTTTCAGGCATTGCCACTTCATCTTCAAAAGTGACCAATTGGTAATCGCCGCCGGCTTGCGGCGTTGCCTGCACAATGCTGCGTTTGAGGGACCCACCGCGATAACGGGTGATGTGATTCCAGATCACTTCAAGTCCGTTTTGCGGAATCGGGAACGCGTAATAGCGACTGTCCGTGAAGTTACTGAGGCCACTGCCACCTTCGAGAAGCCCTGTTTTGGCGGCACTGATTTTGGCGGCATCATAGATTTTCTGGGGTAGAGCAGCCGTTCGATGGGTCACGAATATCGGCAGGTGATAAGTCTGCGGATAGCGTTGAAACATCGCCAACTGGCCGGCGGTAAGCTTGTCTTTGTATTGCAGGGCGTTTTGCGCCGTGATGGTGAACAGCGGTTTTTCATTGGGAAACGGATCGCCCACAAAACCGTCGGTGACCGGCGCCGCGTTGAGCGGCAAGCCACCGGTCCAGGCGGGAATGCTGCCATCGGAATTGCCG
Source organism: Pseudomonas sp. 10C3 (assembly GCF_036346185.1). NCBI lineage: Bacteria > Pseudomonadati > Pseudomonadota > Gammaproteobacteria > Pseudomonadales > Pseudomonadaceae > Pseudomonas > Pseudomonas sp. 10C3. Next base: position 147,514 of record NZ_JASJVE010000013.1, read on the forward strand.
GCTTTTTCCGCGCCGATGGGTGTCAGTGTGGTGCCCAGCTTTGCGACTTCACTGGCAGGAACGGCAGCCATTGCGCTACTGGCGACCAGCGTCAGTGCGCTGAGCATTTTTATTGTTGTGTGCAGGTGCATATGCGTCCTCATTGACTGAAGTGCGTCTTAGAAATTCACGCCGAAACTGAGAGATAGAAAGTCGCGATCGATGAGCGAGTTGTATTCACCCCCGGAGAAATCGGTGTAAGACAGGTTGGCCGTATAGGTGTTCTTGTAATCGGCATCGACACCAAAACTGAGGGCCTTGGCGCCCTGATTGAACAGGCCGTTCGGCCCATAGCCATGCACATCTTGGGACCAGGACACATTGGGTTTGAGGTTGATCCCCGCAAACACGTTGTTGTAATCCCAGATCCCGCGCATCCGGTATCCCCACGAACTGGCGGTCACAAAACCGCTGGTGCCGTACTCGGCCAATTGCGTCGGATCATCCGGGCTGCCGTAGGCAGGGTCACGGCCGTAGCGCATTTTGTCGGTACTCTCCAGACCACCGACGTAGGTAAACGCAGCCTCACCTACCAACGTGAAGCGCTCCGCGCCCATGACTTGATCGAAGAAGTGGGTGAACGTGGTCTGGGCCTGATAGATCTGCTTGCGGTTATAACCCCGGTTGTAAGCGCCTTCGGTCGAGGCGACAGGTGACGCCGTGCCTCCGGTCAAGGGGTTCAGGGTGGCGCGAGTCATGTCAGTGGGGTTGATTTGCAGGGGTGCGTTGGGCCGATAGCTGAACTCACCCGACCACGCCGTGCCCTCGGGCAATGTGGTGGCGAAACTCAGGCCGTACAGGTGAATATCTTCAGGGTATTCGAGGAAGTAACTGTCATTGCCCAACGTCGCGCTTTGCAGCAATGAGCTGGTAGCACTGGCGAGCTGAGCACGCGCCGCCGCCGGAATGCCAGGATTGGTCAGGCAGTTAGCCGGCAGCAGTTGGCTGGCACAGACCCCGCTGGCCAATGCGCCCGCCTTGGCCAGTACACCCGACGCGGTGCGCGTGGAGATAAACGGCGTTCGGCTGTGGTAGTTCATGTAGTACGCGTCGTACTCGGTGTTGTCGCCCTGCCAGCGCAAGACCAAACCGAACTGCCCGGCGTTGCGCGGGTCGTTGTCGCTGCCCCGTGGGATCTCCACGCCTTCACTGTTGACGTTGAAACCCAGTCCAACCGCATTGGCGATCGGCTCAAGGGGCGCGATGGCTGGGCTGCCAACACGGTTGTTGGCGTTACAACCCCGTGCCGCGACATCGGTGGATGAGAAGAATGTACCGCAGTTGTCCAGGACTGTTTTTTCCCAATTCAGCTGATAAAAACCTTCGACGCTGAGCTTGTCAGTCACCCCTTGAGACAGGTACAGCATGTTGACCGGAATCAGGCCTTCCTTGATCTCCGCACCCGGCCGCCGAAACGCCGAGACGTCGATCGGGTTGATACTGTTGATCGAGTTGCCAATGAAGGTACTTTCGCCCCAACTGACCACCTGCTTACCGGCGCGCACGCTGCCGGGTAAATCGGTGATGCTGTAGTTGTGATAAACAAAAGCATCGAGAATTTCCCCACCGGAAGACTTGGCACCTTCATCACGGTGATCATTGCTGATGGATTTGAAATCGCGGTCGCCGTCCTCCAGCTCAAAGTCGTACCAGTACTTGCCCCGAACAAAGACGCCGGTATCGCCATACTTGAGTTCAAGGTCGTGGATGCCTTTGAATATTTTCGAAAAAGCGTCGCCGCGCTTGAAGTTCAGACGGCCATCGTCGCCAGTTGCTGAGAATGCTTTGCCGCCGTTATTGATACCGACCAAACTCTTGTTGATCGCCGAGGTGCCCCGACTGGCGCCCAACGACAGTGATGAGTCAAATTGGCCCTGAATGTCTCCCATGTCGAAACTGACCGCGTAAGCCGGTGCGGTCATGCCTACCGCTATCGCGATGGCCAGCGTGCGCGTAGGAAACGTGTCAGGCCGTATTGTCGTTGTCATTCGGCACTCCTGATTATCGATATTATTTTTGTTATAAACGGCCACGTTTGGTGGCCGGATCAGTTGTCTGTTTTGCGTCTATGGCTAAGTGTTTACAGGGTTCAGAAAGGCTTTTGAGAATCAGCTTTTTTCACGCCACGAGCCTTCGGCTACACGGGTGCCCGCATTGATCAGCGCCTCCTTGAGCTCATCCAGCGTCAACGACACACAATATGCCGGGCGAGCGCGTTCGAAACGCCAACCCTCGGCCAGAGGGCCTGCGTCCAGAACATCAAAACCGAGTTGGTCAATGAGGTCGGCGACGACCTGTTTTGCCTCTTTATCGTCCCCCGCAATCGGCAGCGCACGGCGTCCTGGCGTGCCCGCCTCCTGTGCACCGGATTCGATATCGCGCTCAAGGATGGCGTTGAAAGCCTTCACGATCCGGGCTCCTTCCAAGTGTTTTGCAACCAGCTCACTGGTGGTAGTGGACTGGGTGTCGAGTGCGTCGACGTTGCCGTCGCGCTGGGGGTAATAGTTGTTGGCGTCGAGCACGACTTTGCCTACCAGCGGCGTGGGATCGATGTCTTGATAGGCAGAAAACGGAATGGCAACCAGCACGATATCGCCGAACCGGGATGCGTCCGCGGCACTACCAATTTTGCATCCCACCGAAATCATGGTGCTGGTCAGCGGCACCCCTCGGACAAAAAGGTCGCATCCAGGTGCTAGGCGTGTGATTTTTCGCTCAGTCGGAACACCACCATTTCCACGTCCATTTCGGCGTTGTATTTAAAAACCGCCTGAGTCCCTTTGGGTATGCTCGGAAAACGATAGGTATCAGACCCTCCTGTCATGCCGCGAATGGGCAGCTTGAAAGGTGCTCTTGATTCAAAAGGCTCTCCGTACTGGGATCGTATTCCCCCCTGATTCATTCGGTTTTTAAGTTCGTAGGGCAGCTTGCCTTTGTAAGTTGGCTCTCCTTCGAAGCTTTCCTGCAAGCTAATAAATAGAGTTTCAAACCGTTGATTGCTGGCCCAGAATCCCAGCTCGATACCCGGCTCAGGCGACCTTGATAAGGTGTCGCTGTCCTCAAAAATACCTTTTGGCGGGCCGCCTGGAAGATACATTCCGGATGCGATCAGTTCGGGGTAAGCGCGTCCGAGACTTTTCACCAGGTCATCAATCATTGCTGCGTTCATATCAATACCAGCCTTGTTCCTGATGGAGGTTGTGCAGGTCGGTGCGTGCCGTTTCGATCTGCTCGTCGGTAAAGCCTTCTTCCAGTAGGTAAGGCTTGGTATCACCTTACATTCCTTACATTGACACTGCCAAACCGCCCGGCATCCCTGGCTATAACAGCTATATCGGCAACCATAAGTTGACTGTCAAACTCGACACTAAGTATTGACACATACTGATGCCGGTCAGGAGCTGGTTTGACACACATAGCGGAGCGAGTTAGCTCTAGGACTGTTGTTGCTGATGCAAATTTGACCCACAGGGGATGCGGCGGAAATCTTGGACTACCTGGAGGTAGTTCATGTATTCATACGAAGACCGTATCCGAGCGGTCAAGCTCTACATCAAACTGGGCAAGCGAACCGGGGCAACTATTCGTCAGTTGGGCTACCCGACGAAGAACTCTTTGAAGAGCTGGCACGCAGAGTACGAGCGATGCCTCGACCTGCCGCGTGGCTGCGAGAACTCGAAGTCGAAGTACTCACTGGCCCAAAGGGAAAAGGCTGTCGGGCACTATCTCGAATACGGTCGCAACATCGCCGCTACCATCAAGGCGTTGGGCTACCCCGCGCGGGATTCGTTGCGTGCCTGGATTTACGAAATGCACCCCGAGTTGCATACGCGTGTTGTCGGTCGATCAGACGGGTTAGCCCGGCCGCCAGCGGTCATCGCGCTGTGCACGCGAAAAGAAAGTGCGAAAGCCCTGGCTCAAAAGCTGGGCGTGTGCAGGCCGACCTTGTACAACTGGAAAAAACAGCTACTCGGCCCAGAGGTATCCCCATCCATGAAGTGTCGACTTGAACCCTCATCGTCACCGGAACGAGAGGAGTTGCAGCGGCAACTCGAATCTCTCCAGCTCGATGTTCGCCGTTTGCAGCTTGAACATGACCTGTTGATGAGGGCGAATGAACTCATAAAAAAAGAGACGGGCATCAACCGGCAAGTCCTGACCAATCGGGAGAAGACATTGCTGGCTGATGCCCTTAGGCAGAGGTACTCCTTGCTAGAGCTGCTTGACGCGTTGGGCTTGGCCCGAAGTTCCTATTTCTATCATCGAGCCCGAATGCAGGTCGCGGAAAAGTACACCGAAGTGCGTCGTGCCATGGCGGACATATTCGAGCGCAATCATCGTTGCTATGGCTACCGTCGGATGCGAGCTTCGTTGAGCAGGCAGCGTGTGCGCCTTTCAGAGAAGGTGGTGCAGCGCTTGATGAAGCAGGAGAGCCTAGTCGTCGCCAAGCCGAAACGGCGTCGATACAGTTCCTACCTCGGGGAGATCAGTCCGGCGCCGGAAAACCTCCTCAACCGCGACTTCACGGCCCTAGCTCCGAATGAGAAATGGCTGACCGACATCTCGGAGTTCCAGATCCCGGCCGGCAAGGTGTACCTGTCCCCCATGATCGACTACTTCGATGGGAAGGTAATCAGTTGGTCGATCGGCACGCGTCCCGACGCCGAGCTTGTGAACACGATGCTGGATGCCGCTATCGAAACGGTGGCCAGCAACGATAAACGGCCTGTTGTTCACTCCGATCATGGCGCTCACTACCGCTGGCCCGGCTGGTTATCGCGCATCGCTGATGCGAAGCTGATTCGTTCGATGTCGCGCAAAGGCTGCTCACCAGACAACGCGGCTTGTGAAGGTTTCTTCGGCCGACTGAAAACGGAGCTGTTCTATCCTCGCAACTGGCAGTCAACGAGCATCGAGCAGTTCATTCAGGCCTTGGATTCATACATTCGCCGGTACAACGAAAAACGTATAAAGATTTCCCTCGGCGCGCTCAGTCCCATTGAGTATCGTGAAAGCCTAGGCTTCGCGGCATAACCAGTCCAAGTTTTTGTCCGCATCCCCGCATATCTGACGACGTTTATCTTGGACTTTTCACGCGCGCGTTTCGTCGGTCCCACGCTGGCATGCACTGCCGCTTCCAGTCCGTCTAACGCCATGTTTGCGATCACCGGTGAAATGATTCCCCCCTGCGGGGTACCGGCCTGCGTCGCAAACAGAGTTCCTTCATCGATAAACCCAGCCTGAAGCCATCGCCGCAGGATCGTCTTATCCATCGGTATATTCTTGAGCATCCATTCGTGGCTAAAGTTATCGAAGCAGCCACGGATATCACCCTCAAGTACCCACACTGGCGACTTACGTTTGGCCAGCGTGATGAAACAATATTCGATGGCGTCGGCGGTCGAACGGCTGGGTCGAAACCCATAAGAGTTTGGATCCGCTAAGCTTTCTGAAACAGGTTCCAGAGCCAGCTTCCACAGTGCCTGCATCGATCTGCAGAGCATGCGGGGAATTCCCAGCGGACGCTTCTGGCCATTGCTCTTGGGGATGTAAATACGTCGAAGCGGCAACGCCCGGTAGCTGCGATGTCGCATTGACTCCATCCCGTTCCACTTGGCCGCCGGGGTCGCCCAGATTTTGCCATCGACACCCGGCGTTCTCTTGCCACGATTTTCTGTCACTCGTTTGACGGCTAACATCTTGCCGCTGTGCGAGTGGGTCAACAGGTGTTGCAAGGCTTTCACCTTGCCCCACCGGCCTTCCATTGTTGCCTTAGCGATACGCCCTTGGAGTCGTTTCACGTCTTCTTTGATGAGGCCCCAGTTTGCCTGAAGCCACATCCTTTCAGCGTGCGAAGGCGCACCAGTACCGATCGCCGCTGCTTTCACAGTGCTACCAATAGCCGTCATCTGCTTTCCTTCGAGTTACGATTAATCAAGTTCTCTCGCCATGAATGACCCTACGGAAGTCTGCCCACTTTCGCGTCGAGCAATATTTCAGCCCGTATCCCGCCCATTACAGGCAGGCCTTCGCTTTTTCCGTATTCCTCTACCCGCAGCACCCACAGCGTTCCTTGCGGTCCACCTGCCGTTTCCGGCGGCACTACGGGCTTACCCTGTTCCGTCTGAATTTCTGAGCGGGGCGGCCCCCTCCTATTCGCCGGCGGCCTGCTGTCCATGATGACCCAGGAATCAAGGGGTTCATACCTGGCCGCGTACCGTTTTGGTTCAAGCCTGTCAGCACATTTGGCTTGTTGAGCATGACGACGTTTAACAGAGGTTCACATATGTTGGTCGTAGCCGCTCGTTCCTAGCCCCTCACCGCCTTTGTGCTGGTAGATTCCGCTTCCCCTCGCGGGTAGGCGTACCGAAAATCGGCGGGTACATTGTCCCCAGAGCTTCACACCGAGCTGTTACCGGCCCCGCATGTCCAGGTAGGAAACGGTTGATGGAACAACCGGTTTTATCAGGAGAAAACTCTCCAGTAAAACAGAAATTCAGACGACCTCAGGTCGCACGGTTCCGTTGCTCCCCAAACCCCTCCGATAACTCTTGGCACAGAATGGTGTTTTCCACCTCCTCATGGAGTGCGCTGTCCATGCAAAGTAGCCATTGGTCGCGTTCGGACTCACTGATGGAAAAAGGCAGGTGGCGCCGGCGCAGCATGGGATCGCCATATTCCTGCACATAAAGCGCTGGTTCGCCCATCCAGCCACACAGATATTTGAACAGTTTTTCCTGTGAGCCTTGCAAGTTTTCAGGGTGCAGATGACGAATGCCATAGGACTCCGGCAGTTCGTCCATGATCTGGTTGAAGCGCGTGACCAGCGCGCGTACCTTTTCAGCACCCCCGATTCGGTTGTAGTGCGTCGTCACTTTTAAAATCAGACTGAAAAAGAAGATCCGCAGCCGCAAGTTGACGTCGCGCCCGGATTTTTGATGACGAATTGTGCCCCTTCCAGGTCATTCTTGTAGTCGATTTCTGCGCCGACCAGGTACTGGTAACTCATAGAATCGATGAGTAATTGAACGCCATTTTTAACCATCGTCGTATCATCTTCATTGACTACTTCGTCAAAAGAGAATCCGTACTGAAACCCTGAGCAACCACCTCCTTGCACAAATACGCGCAGCTTCAAGTCCGCATTTCCTTCTTCCTCAATTAATTGGGCGACTTTCGTTGCTGCATTATCACTAAAAATGACCGGTGCTGGCATTTCAACAATTGCATTCATTTGTTGCTCCAAGTAAATATTAAAATTAAACCGCTAATGCTGAGCTTGTATCGATCATCAGACTACTCCTGCTCTGGCTGCCTGCTCATCGGCATGGTATGAACTGCGCACCATCGGGCCGCACGCAGCGTTCACAAATCCCATATTGTAAGCTTCTTGCTCATACATCTTAAAAGTGTCCGGGGCCACGTAGCGGCGCACCGGCAGGTGGCCGCCGGACGGCCGCAGGTATTGGCCAATGGTCAACATAGTGACGCCGTGCGCGCGCAGGTCGCGCATCACTTGCAAGAGTTCGGCATCCGTCTCGCCCAGCCCAACCATGATTCCGGACTTGGTCGGTATGCCTGCATGCCTATCCTTGAAATGTTGCAACAGGTTGAGTGAATTTTGAAAATCGGCGCCGGGACGCGCTTCCTTGTATAGGCGCGGCACGGTTTCGATGTTGTGGTTCAAGACGTCGGGCGGAGCGCTGCTGAGGATTTCCAGCGCCAGGTCGAGCCGACCACCGAAGTCGGGCGTCAGGATTTCGATGCGCGTGTTGGGTGACTGCGCGCGGATCTGACGGATACATTCGACAAAATGGCTGGCGCCGCCGTCGCGCAAATCATCGCGATCAACCGAGGTAATGACCACGTAATTGAGTTTCATTAACGCAATGGTCTTGGCGAGCCGTTCCGGTTCGTTGGCGTCGAGTGAGTCGGGGCGGCCAGTGCTCACGTTGCAAAACCGACAGCGCCGCGTGCATTTGTCGCCCATAATCATGAAGGTCGCGGTGCCTTTGCTCCAACATTCGCCAATATTGGGGCAGGATGCCTCTGAGCATACGGTCACCAGTGCGTTGGTGCGTACGATGTCCTTGATGTCGCTGTAGCGGCCCGACGATGAGGGGGCCTTGGCGCGGATCCAGCTTGGCTTTGGCAATCTTTCGCCTAGAAGGACTTCGTTCCGCTTGGTCTTCTGCGAGCCTCTTTGCTGGTCCGGCCGATTATGGAGATGATTGGTCTCGGATGGATGCGGCAGTACAGATACAATATTTCTAAAGGTGATGGTTTCGGTGGTCATGTTACTGGTGCCCTCACTAATTTAGTTATCAATCCCAGCGATCGTCGCGCACCTGAATCTCGCTGTTTTCGATGCGTACCGGGAAGGTGCGGGTCGGGTCGTAAGCTGGCGCAGACAATGCCGCGCCGGTGCGGATGCAAAAACGTGCACCGTGCCGCGGGCAAACGATCTGGTCGCCTTCGACGGTGCCGCCCGTGAGCTGTCCACCATCATGGGTGCAGACGTCTTCGATGGCGTAATACTGGCCGGCGAGGTTAAATACAATGATCTGCGTGTCATCCACATCTATAACCCGCCGCTCGCCTGGCCCGACCTCTTCGGTCCGTGCTACCGTGATCCATTCATTCATTCATTCATTGCATTCCTTCATTCATACACCGACCCCGCCACATTGCGTGTTCGGTACGACCTTGTGTCATAAGAGATCCGCTCCCTCGTAACGCCGAATCGGATCGGGCGGCGTGGGCGAACTCAGGTTTGGTGCGCATTAAATTTTCAGCCGCCGATATAAGACATCTCGATTTTCTTCGTCCGCGCAGTCTCTTCTGTGCGAATTTCTGAATACCTGTCTTCGCGCTGATTCCAGATCAAGCCTATGGCAGCGGCAATCTGCTCGTCGCTCTTGCCCGAACGCATGAGCGCGCGCAAATCATGGCCGGACTGCGCGAACAGGCAGGTGTACAGCTTGCCATCGGTCGAGAGCCGGGCGCGGGTGCAGGTGGCACAAAAGGCTTGCGTCACGCTGGAGATGACGCCGATTTCGCCGCTGCCATCCGCATAGGCCCAGCGCTCGGCGACTTCACCGATGTAGTGGGGTTCGGCTTCGATGAGCGGCATCTCGGCGCTGATCATGCGCACAATCTCGGCCGAGGGCACGACATCGTTCATGCGCCAGCCGTTGGAGGCACCCACATCCATGAATTCGATGAAGCGCACGATGTGGCCGCTACCCTTGAAACGCCGCGCCATCGCAACCACATCCTGATCGTTGACACCTTTCTTCACCACCATGTTGATCTTGATGGAGGCAAAACCTGCGGCGTGCGCAGCGTCTATGCCCTTCAATACATCGCTCACCGGAAAATCGACGTCATTCATAGCGCGAAACACCGCTTCATCGAGCGAATCGAGCGAGACGCTGATGCGCTGCAGGCCTGCTGCCTTGAGCGCGCGGGCTTGTTTGGATAGCAGCGAGGCGTTGGTGGTGAGGGTCAGATCCAATAGTTTTCCGTCATGCGTCTTGATGGCGGCCAGCATCTCGATCAAAACCTCGATGTTTTTGCGCAGCAGGGGTTCGCCGCCGGTGAGGCGGAGTTTCTCGACGCCGTGCGCAGCGAACAGGTGCGCCATGCGCGAGATTTCCTGGAAGCTCAACAGCTCGGTTTTAGGCAAGAATTTGTATTCTTTGCCGAACACTGCCTTGGGCATGCAGTAGGTGCAGCGAAAATTGCAACGATCTGTAACCGAAATCCGCAGGTCGCGCAACAGCCGGCCGCGTGTGTCCGCAAGCGTGCCGCCGGGCACGAGTAGAGGTCGACTTTGCTCCGCAGACTGTCTCGAATGAGAGGTCATACGTCTTTACCCTCTCACTCGGGAGTCGCTCGGCGGCGCCCACAAGGCGAGCGCTGGGTTGATCTCGACTGCATGAAACACCCTGGCTTGCGGCCCCACTGCATTACCGGCGAAGCGTCCGAGCCGCGTTGCGCAGCCGAAGAAGCCCGGCGCTGGCAAGCCGCCGCACGCCTTGCTGATGACCCTTGCGACCATGAACTGCTCCAGCGCCTCGGTGACCTGATGAATGGTGTTCAGCGATGCGAGTTCTTCCCATCCGAGTTCATTAGTCATTTTTATGGCTCCTATTTTCGATCATCGTGAACTGAGTTTTCGATACGGCGGGCGTATACGGTCATTTCCTTCGCGGCTTGTTTGTCGCCCTTCGCTTCAGCCACGGCGATGCCTTCGCGGTAGGCGAGCAAGGCCTCGGCGGGCTGGCCCGATTCGACTAGCGCGCGAGCCAGCAGCTTCCATGCGGCGGAGTATGTTGGATCCAGTATCACTGCCTGCTTCAGGTGGTTTGCGGCACTGGCCGGGTCACCGGCCTTAAGGTATTCGTTGCCCAGGGAGAAACGCAGCAACGTACTGTCCTTGCCGGCGGCCAGCATTTTCTCGAAGCTCTGAATGATGGATGTGGTCATGGGTATTCCAGGTTGTGGCTTTTTTGTCGAACCAGATTGATCAGACTGCCCGCCAGAACCATTTCAACCTGGCGCGGCGTCATCGGATGTTCGGTCTCATAGGTCTCGTTCTGGGTCAGATTGATCACCTGCACCCGATTTCCGTTGCGGATGGCATTTCGCACATCCGCGATGGCAAGCACATCACCTTGGGCGATTTTTTCCCAATCCTGCGGATCGACAAAGGTCAGGGGCAGGATGCCGAAGTTGCTCAAATTCTGCTGATGTATCCGCGCAAAACTTTTCGCAAGAACCGCCTTTAGGCCCAAATAGCGGGGTCCCAGGGCTGCGTGCTCGCGGCTCGAACCCTGCCCGTAATTGGCGCCGCCCACGACGAACGAGCCCTGCTGCCGACAGGCCATGGCCCTTGCATAGTAGGTCTCGTCGATCTGACTGAAAGCAAACTTGCTGAGCTCCGGGATATTGCTGCGCCAAGGCAGCGCCTTGGCCCCGGCCGGCATGATGCTGTCCGTGGAAATATCGTCCGCCATTTTCAATAGAACCGGCCCTTCGAGCTGATCGGGCAGCGGCTCCAGAGTCGGCAGCGGTTTGATATTGGGACCCTTCTCCAGCTCATACGACGCACCTTGCGGCGCGGGAGCAACCAGCATCTCGGTATTGAGTCGGTTGTTCTGCGGCTCCTTGAAGCGGGGGTAGGCCATGCCCAGCGTGCGCGGATCGGTGATCACGCCGGTCAGGGCCGAGGCGGCGGCGGTTTCCGGGCTGCACAGATACACCTGATCTTCCTTGCTGCCCGAACGGCCAGGGAAATTTCGCGGAACGGTGCGCAGGCTAATACGCCCGCTGGCTGGCGCCTGTCCCATGCCGATGCAACCGCCGCAACCCGCCTGATGCAAGCGCGCACCGGCGCGGATGAGTTTGCCGAGAACACCCAATTCGATCATGTTCTGCAAAATCTGCCGGGACGTGGGGTTGACGTCGAATGAAACACGATCATGTACCTGTTTGCCCTCCACGATCAGGGCGGCAATGGCAAAATCGCGCAGCCCAGGATTGGCCGATGAGCCGATGTAGGACTGATAAATTTCCCTGCCCGCCACCTCGCGCACCGGCACCACATTGCCCGGACTGCTGGGCAGCGCGATCAGCGGCTCAAGCTCCGACAGATTGATTTCGCTGTACTCGTCGTACTCTGCATTTTTGTCGGCGACGATTTTCCGCCAGGCATCCACGCGCCCCTGACGCTTGAGGAACACTTTGACCACTTCGTCCGATGGGAACACCGTCGCGGTGGCGCCCAATTCGGCGCCCATATTGGCGATCACGTGCCGGTCCATGGCGCTCAGAGTCCTCAAACCGGGACCGTAATACTCGATGATCTTGCCGATTGCGCCGTCCACATCGTGGCGCCGCAGCATTTCCAGGATCACATCCTTGGCGCTCACCCAGTCGGGAAGCTCACCGACCAGCTTGACGCCCCATATTTTCGGCATCTTGACGTAAAAGGGCTCTCCCGCCATCGCCATCGCCACCTCGAGGCCACCCGCCCCTATGGCCAGCATCCCCAACGAGCCGGCTGCACAGGTGTGGCTGTCCGAACCCAACAAGGTTTTCCCCGGCACACCGAAGCGCTCCATATGCACGGGATGGCTCACGCCGTTACCGGGCCGGCTGTACCAAAGACCGAACTTCTGGCAGGCGCTGCGCAGAAACAGATGGTCGTCTGGATTCTTGAAGTCTTCCTGGAACAGGTTATGGTCCACATACTGAGCGGAAAGCTCGGTGCGCACGCGCGAAATTCCCAAGGCTTCAAATTCCAGCATGACCAGCGTGCCGGTCGCATCCTGGGTCAGTGTTTGATCGATTTTCAAACCGATTTCTTCGCCGGGCGTCATGTTGCCTTCGACCAAGTGGCTTTCAATCAGCTTCTGCGTTACGTTTTTGCTCATGGCTGGCGCTCCTGTCGGTTGCATCCATAAACGGCTGTAGATTTCTGCGAATCCAAGCTGGACAGCACGAGGCTTCGATGTTCGCCGGCGCAAACCAGGGTTGGCCCCGCGGCGGCGACGACCGTTTAGAACGTGCGAATATCCAGAAATTCTCCGCTATGTTCGTGACGCTTTCCTGCGTCGTCGTACCAACAAAGACGATTGCCGTCCTCGTCCTTGGCGAGCTTATGCGCTCCGTCGCAGAACGGCTGATTCAGGGATAAGCCGCATTGGCATAGATATTTTTCTTCGCCGCCAATAACTAGCTTGTAAGGGCTACTGTGAGTGCGTTTTACCATGCGTGGCATCATGATCTCCGGTGGTATGTCTGCGTGTTGCTTTGTTGCTCATCGTATTGCTTGCGATATGGGCGCTTCTATAAAGCCCCGCTATCAAGTGGGTGTCCGAGTCTTCAGACGGTCGACGGCATGCACCGGGCCCTTGTCACCGTTTATCAGATCGGCGATGGCGCCATACACCAATCGCTGGCTCTGGAGCATGTTCTTGCCGGCGAACACTGCCGAGATCACCTCGATGTTGTAGTGACCGCTGCCGCCGCTCACTTCGGCCTGTGAATCGGGGATCTGGCGCTCGATGGCTTCGCGTAGCGCGTTGATGACGCTACCTTGGAACTCAGTGGGATGGGATGACATGCGGGTCTCCTTTATATAGATGATCTGTTCACGATCGAGCATTGACGCAAGTTTGGCTGCGCGCAGTTGTTTCACCCTTGGTCCTTGACCTGCACACCGATGAGCTGTTGGAGTTCTCCGGATGCATGCATCGCGTGGACGATGTCGCAGCCGCCGACGAACTGCCCATCGATGTAGAGTTGTGGAATTGTCGGCCACTCGGAGAACCGCTTGATTCCATCGCGGATCTCGGCAGAACTCAGTACATCTACCGTTTCGTAGCTTGGCTGCAGCTCGTCGAGGATCTTCACGACCTGGGCGGAGAATCCGCACTGCGGCATGTGGCGAGTTCCCTTCATGAACAGGACGACTCGGTTTTGCGCCACGAGGTGGGTGATCTTCTGGCGCAGAGGTTCGTTTAGGGACATGGTTGCTCCTTACTGGTTGGTTGTGGTTCTGTCCGGATTGTCGGAACAGTGCGTGGAATGATCATCGTTCTTCCTGGAAGTTGTAGGCAGGCAATGTGCTGAGTCGGCTGTCTTCAACCGGAGCGCCCACGGTGAAGTGGTAGAAACTCTGCCACTCGCATGAACCGATCCCGAAGGCCGCGTGGACCGGATCGTCGAAGTAGCAGCCGATCCCGGTGGCGCGAATGCCCGCCTCTTCGGCCTCCAGGTAAAGCAGCTGGCCCACCATGCCGGCCTCCCAGAACAGGTTGCGGTAGAAGGCTGCGCCGTACGTGGCCAGGCTGTCCCTGTAGTCGGCAATCATGGCCAGGCTGAAGGCACCATCGCCGGCGATATCCTGGCCGCAGGAGACGGTGCTCGACAGCGCTCGACAGTCCCCCTCCTGGAGGAGGTACAAGGGGAGCCCGGGCGGGCAGTCGGGTACGCGCTGCCAAGAAAATTCTGAACCCATCACTGCCTTGAGAATATCGACCTTGTCCGGGTCCCGGGCGAGCGCGTAGAGGCCAGGCACCAAGCCGTCGACGCTGTGGACGAAGAGCCCGAGGTGGATGCGTGGTCGCCAGGGGATCGCGTCCCAAGGCATCGATCGCCGCTCATGTGTCGGAATCAATCGAGCGAGCATGCGGAAGAAGGCTGCCAGAGAAATCGCCGTCGAGCCATCCATCGCTACCGCGCTGCGGCGGCCAAGAATGGCCTGCTCTGCGCTGAGTAGGCCCTGACGGACAGGTGTCCTGAAAAGTGCATCCTCCGAAGGGAAGCCGGAGAAGTCTTCCTGGATAGGCGCGCTTTCACAGTGGCGCGTCGCCCGCGCAACCTCGTCGATCACGGGCCACTCGGCGCTGTGTTCGGGGCTCAGCGTGTTGGCCAAGCCCTGCCAATGCACGTCACCCCCGTGCGCTGTCAGCGGCTTCGAGTCGGTCGCAAGCGGCGTCGAAACATCCGGTGTAATCAACACCAGCAGCTCAGCTTCCTCCCGCTCCGCCGCCGCAAAATCCGCATCTCGGTCAAGCCCCAGCAGGCTGGCGAGGGTGCTGTTGCTCACGCCATCCAGAAGCACCAATTTCCAGCCGAGCGCCGCTGCCGCGATACTCAGGCAGGCCAGCGCGTGCCCAACATCGTGCTGGCAGTAGCGGAACGCGCGCTCGCCGTACTTCCAGGCTTCGCGCCAATGCACCGAAGACAGACCCACGAGAAAGGAGCCATCAGGGAAAGGCGCAACCAGCTCGGCCCAGCGCTTCGCGGGTAGCACCGCGCGCCGTTCAAGCGCGTGTTCCCTCGGTGCATAGTGGTACACGGCGGCCGTCTCGCCGAGCCGATCAAGCGCAGGCAGTACCGCATAGCCCTCGGTCGGATGCAGATTGCCGCTCGACGGATTTGCGCGCAACGGCCACTGGGTCTCGCCGACTTGCTTCCATGCGGTCAGCGAAAGTGCGTAGCGAAAAAACAGTGACACCGATTCCAGCGACAGTGACGCCGGCGGCACGGTCGGGCTCGCATAGAGCTGCCAATAAGGCAGTGGGCGGCCCGCTTTGGGCAGTGGGAGGCGAACCAGGTGCGCCCCCCCGTAGCGCCGAAACGGATCTGGCTGCGTCGCCCAGTCCATATAGCCCTGCGCCGCAGCGTGGCGGTGGAAATGGTGCTTGGTGCGCTCGTGGTAGGCGACGACCCCCTCTTCGGGAGAGGCCGCTCCCGCAAGAAGGCTCGCTCGCTCCAGCGCAGCTGGCTCCCCCGATAAGGGTGAAAGACGATGCGGCGTGAGGGTAATTTTCGTCATACGGTGAAGTACTCAAACAGTGCCTTTGCGCTCGTCACCGGCAGGTCACAGCTGCGGATTCGGTACACGTAGGCAGCGGGCTGGCCGCCGACCGGGTACCGGCCCTGACCGATCAGTTTTCGAAAAATCATGACGAGCAGCTCATATACGACAACCCCGCGACCTCAAAGAACTCAGACGGCTTGGGCCTATAGTATTTCTCCTCCACCTCCTTCGACTGCTCGGCGTAGGGCTGCGTCATGACTTCCAGCAGCTCTCGAACTAGAGAGTAGTTCCCCGCAGTCGCTTGGCTGTACGCAGGCACAACGAACCACTCTCGCAAACTGTATTTTGGGTTGACGAGTTTCATCTGCCTAGAGAGCTCCTCACGGGAAGGGGGCTGCGCAGCATTCGCATCGGTCGTGCTGGCGCTGACTATGAGAGATTTCCATTTTGCGAGCCACTCTGACCAGCGCTTGTCCATCCCTTCGGAGTCTTCGTAGAAGCTTTTTTTGAGTGGGCCAATTTCGTCGGGTACCATCGAGAGCTCGCGGAAGAAGAGGGTGTAATCGACAGGAGTTTGCACCATGAGCGTTTCGAGTTCACTGAACAACGCCGCGTGAAAAGTGCCGAGTCCAAGTTTGGCAGCCCACATCTTCTCCATTTGCGCTTGCATCACTGTCGCAAAGCCACTTCGAATCTCGTCGAGCTGTCGCAGATAGTCCTGATGCGACGTCAGTGATGTCAGCAAGGGCCGCAACGCCGTACAAAACATGTGGAAGTTGCGTTCCGCTGCCACGGTTTGGTTCAGGAACGCGAAGTGATGTCCGCCACCCGTCCATGGCTGGTAGTGCGGGTTGAACACATCGCAGAATCCGAATGGACCGTAGTCGAGTGTGAAGCCACCGGCCGCGCAGTTGTCGCTGTTGAAGTTGCCCTGGCAGTAGCCGACGCGGATCCAGTTCGCCACAAGCGACGTCAGGCGGCTGCGGAACTCGCGCGCGAGCAACACCCCTTTTTCGGCAGTGCTTAGTTTCTTGTCGATGACGTCAGCGTACTCACGATCGATCAAGTGCAACACAATCTGCTCGAGCTCCTCCATCGCTTTCGGGTGTTCCTTCTTGCGCGCACGGCGACCGAAGAGCTCGAGTTGACCGACCCGAATGAACGACGGTGCGACGCGCGTCGAAATGGCGACTGCCTCCGATATAAGCATGTCGGGATCCTGCGAGCTCGAGCCCTGCGAATACCACGGCCGCTTGACCTTCTCCGTTTTTGAAACATACAAACTCAGAGACCGTGACGTTGGCACACCGAGCGCATGCATGTGCTCTTGCGCTAAGAACTCCCGGACACTTGAGCGCAGGACGGCGCGACCGTCCGCGCCGCGGCAGTATGGCGTCCGGCCGCCACCTTTTAGCTGCATTTCCCAGCGGCGACTGTTGATGACGGCCTCAAGCACGGAAACTGCGCGACCGTCGCCGTATCCGTTGCCGGTTTGGAACGGGCACTGTTGGGTGTATTCGGTACCGAAGATGGACAATGCGTACCCACACGCCCAACCCACCTTGCGCATCGGCTTCGGAACGTGCGAGATGTCGCCGGAGAACATGCGGACGAAGTCGGCCGACTGAGCCATGCTGTCGGCGAAGCCAAGTTCGCGGAAAAAGTTTTTGCTGTGAGCGACGTACTCGGGGTCTTTGATTGGCGTGGGATTGATGGGGACATAGTGGCCCGTAAAAACTTGTCGCGGCGCGTGGTCGGCTCCGTCTGCTTTCGCGTCAGGATCGCAGTTGAGCGTGTCCATAAGCGAGTAATTTGCCAACTTTGCAAGATCGTCGAGCGTCGCGATGGTTGGGGAGGTTTCTTGGGACAGTCGATTTGTCATAGGTCTACTCATGGCTCGGGTAGAAAGGCTGCTTACCTGCGGCGTGATCCGTGACATCGACGATTTCCACGATTTCTGGAGCGACTCTTTTCACCATCACTTCCAAGCCCTGCCGCAGGGTGACTTGAGAAGACCCGCAGCCCTGGCAGCCGCCGCTCATGCTGATGAAAAGCTTGCCTTGGCGGACGTCCACGAGTGAAATCTTCCCACCGTGGTTCGCGATGGAACGATTGACTTGCCTGTCCAGCAGTTGCTGAACGACCACGCCAAGCTCGACGTCGGACCTTCCTTGAGTGCTGGCATAGGCAGCCATCTCCAGGATCACCGGCACGCCGCTGAGCAGCTGCGTCCGGATCGCCGTGCCGATGGCCGCTTTCAGTCCAGACCAAGAGGCGTTAGGTTCCTTGCCGATGGTCACCACGTTTCCGGCAATGAGCACGTTGGCCACACCCGAAAGCCCGAACAGTCGTTCGCCGAGCGGCGACCCGGCAGCCCGCTCCCTGTTGCCGAAGAAGAAGGGGCCGCCGGGATGCAAGCTGCGGCTCACGGTGAACTTGCAGCTGTCGGGGTCGGCGAGCGAAGTCTCCGCGCGGATGCTGACCGGCTGTTCCGCCAGCGTCGGATTTGCAGACGCCCTATCCACAGTCAGGGCTTCAGACATTTTCGACGTTCCTCGCCGCAGCGCGCTCGCCCGAGGCGCGCAGGTCGTTAAACGAATGGATGCCGCTGTTGTGGCCATCGCTCCAATGGAAGCCGAGCGCGTAGTTGCCCACGCTCACGATCTGGAGCGGGCTCACATCAGCGCGCACCGTCTTGGGAACGAGCAGCTTGCGTCCGCTCATCTCCTCGACGCAGAGGGCGCAATGACACGCTAGGCGCAGGTCGCGCACGTCGAAGTCGTCGCGATGACCGTCCTCCCAGAGGATCGACAAGGTACGCGGATCGCGGCGCAGGAGGCCGATGGGCGTGTTGCGCGCTCCCGCAGGCCGCACCGCGTCTTCCAGCCAGGCCGGCGCCCCCTCGTTGCTGTCCCACTTCCAGACAAAGGGCTTGAGCGTCGCGACCGCCGCCTGGAGCTTCTCAACCAGCGCTGCGGCGATGGCGGCGTACACCAAAGAGCTGACCGACTTCGGTTGGTCCGCCACGATGGGTCTGCCCTCATCACCGCAGGTGACGACATCGGCATCCAGCGGTAAGGCGCCCAGGAACGGGACGCCAAGCTCCTGGCTCATCTGCTCGCCGCCGCCCTGACGGAAGATATCCGTGTTCTCACCGCAGTGGGAGCAGGTGAAGGTGCGCATGTTCTCGACGATCCCGAGAATCGGCACCTGTACTTTCTCAAACATGCGCAAGCCGCGTCGGGCGATCTTGAGACTCACGGCCTGGGGTGTGGTCACGATCACCACGCCCGACAGCGGCATGCTCTGCGCCAGCGTCAACTGGGTATCGCCGGTGCCGGGTGGGAGGTCGAGGATCAGATAGTCCAACGGCCCCCATTGCACGCCGCCGACGAACATATTCAGGTATTTGCCCACCATCGGCCCGCGCAGGACGGCCGGGTTATCGTCGCCGGTGAGCATGCCCATCGACACCACCTTCAGGCCGTGCCGCTGCGCCGGGATCATCCTGTTGTCCGGGGTCATCGCTGGAGGCTCACCCGTCGCAATGCCCAGCATCCCGGGGATGCTGGGGCCAAGGATGTCGGCGTCTACTATTCCGACGCGCAACCCTAGCTGCTGCAGCGCGAGCGCCAGATTGACGCTCACCGTGGATTTCCCGACGCCACCCTTGCCGCTGCCGACAGCGATGATATGACGGATTCCGGGCAACTTCTCGGGCCCGACGGCCGCGTGGGATGAGGCGCCTGGCGCGGGCTGTTGGCTGTAGGATTGTTCAGTGCTCTGCATGGCGAAGCCCCTTGTATTAAATTGCGCTGAATCCGTCGTCCCGCCGCTTAGGACTCGTTAGGGATTGCGCATGCAATCCCTCTAAAATTGGTCGTGATTCAATAGATCGGTATCGCGCTGTCAACTTGCTGCGACCACGCATGGACGCCACCTGTCAGGTTTCTAATATCTGTAAAACCATTCCGTTCTAAAAATAACGCAACCTGCATGCTGCGAACGCCATGGTGGCAGATGCAGACTATCGGCTGCTGCGTGTCCAGTTCGGACAGCCTGGCGGGAATGGTATTCATTGGCATCGCCAATGATCCGTCAATATGACCGGCTTGAAATTCCCACTCCTCACGTACGTCGAGTAACACGGGCTTCAAACGCAGGTCAGTCGTAAGCCAATCGGCCAGTTCAACGGGTGTCAAATTTTTCATCTTCATCTTCATCTCATCTCTAAACAGGCAAGACTTCGATCTCCGGTTCAATCGTTCGAAGCAGATTTTCGATGCCTTTGAGCGTGCCGGATATCGAGCTTGGACAGGTGCCGCAAGCGCCCTGGTAGTGCACGCTGAGTTGGTTGCCGGCCAAGCCAACCACATGCAGATCGCCACCATCGCTTTTCAGATAGGGGCGTATCTGGGAATCCAGCAGCACGTTGATATGCTCAAGGCGCTGCTGATCTTCGGCGCAGAGATCAAGGGTTGCCGTGCGCGCCGCGAAAACTGTGGCGGCCGATTGCGCCGCCGCTGCCGGTGCGGCGCGCAGTGGCACGGCAATCAGGCGCACCAGCTCCGGCCAGTCGGCAGCGCCATCCTGCGTGACCGTGAGCCAGCGATCCACGTAAAACACATTGCTTACGTGCTCAATGTCGAACAGCGTGGAGGCGAGCACATCGTCCCTGGCTTGCTCTGCGTTCTCGTAAGAATGCGAAATGCCCCAGGTCAGCGGCTCATGGAGCGTGAACTTCACCGCATTCGGGTTGGGCGTATCTTCGATTTCAGCAATTTTTGGCATGGTAATTTTCTCAAACTTATTCCACTGCTGCTTGCAGCAATTTTTGCAGTTCACCCTGCTCGAACATCTCGCGCATGATGTCCGAACCACCGACAAATTCGCCCTTGATATAAAGCTGCGGAATGGTCGGCCAGTTCGCGTAGGATTTTATGCCATTGCGGATTTCCGGGTCGGCCAGCACGTCCACAGTGAAGAGATCCGGCCCGCCACAAGCCTTGAGCATCTTGATCGCCGCACCAGAAAAGCCGCACTGTGGGAACTGCGGCGTGCCCTTCATGTACAGCACAACCGGGTTCGTCGTTACTTGTTGGTTAATTCTTTTCTGAACATCCATCATGATTATTCTCCAAAGTGATTTAGTTGCCGTCTTTGACCCAGGCTTCAGGCGTGAAGGTTCGTATCGATAGCGCGTGAATCTCTGAACGCATGCGCTCGCCCAGTGCCCGATACACCAGTTGATGCTGCTGCACCATGTTCTTGCCGGTGAATTGCGGGCTGACGATCACCGCTTCAAAGTGCTGTCCGTCATCACCGCGCACTTCGATGTGATCGCTTGGCAGGCCATCCAGGATGTAGCCTCGTAAGTCAGTTGCTGTCAGCATCGCTTTCTCTCAATACAAAGTTGGATTGGCCCAGATAAGGAATGCAGGAACGGAGCAAACCTGAAACATCTCTGCGTTCTTTGAAGAAAAATATTTTCATCTTCAGGCATCACCGATAGTCATGTGCATCGGATCATGCTCGGCCTCGGTCGATATGTTATCAACGGCGCTGAATGCGGCGCGCAGTGTGTGCCACGGCAAAATTGCGCATTTGAAGCGCACCGGCAGGTCGCGTATGCCGGCAAAAACCATCAGCCGTCCGAGGTGGTGATCGCCGTTCAGATCGAGCTTGCCGGTCGCCATATCGATAAATTCCTGAATCAGCAGTTCCGCCTCAACCCGGGTCTTACCTTTGATGGCCACCGTCATCATCGACGCCGACGCCTTGCAGATGGCGCATGCCTCACCCTGAAATGCGATGTCGTCGACGCACTCGCCACCGAGTTGCAGCGCCAAGTCGATATGGTCGCCACACAGCGGGTTGTGGCCCGCGGCGTGGTGGTTCGCGTGCGCGAGCGCGCCGTAATTGCGCGGCTTCTTGTTGTGGTCGAGGATGACCTCTTGATACAAAGTTCTGGGATCGGCCATTATGAAAACACCTTCTGTACGGTGCGGATGCCAGCGATCAGCGCATCAACTTCTGCCAGGGTGTTGTAAAACGCAAACGAAGCGCGTGACGTTGCAGGCACCTTGAAGCGCTGCATCACCGGCTGCGCGCAATGATGTCCGGTACGCACTGCGACGCCCTCCTGGTTGAGCAGGGTCCCCAGGTCATGCGGGTGCACATCGTCGACGATGAACGATATGACCGAGGCCTTGTCGCGGGCGGTGCCGATAATGCGCACGCCTGGCAGTCGAACCATCTGCTCGCTGGCGTAGTCGAGCAAGGTCATCTCGTGCTCGCGTATGGCGCCCATGCCGATGGCAGACAGATAATCAATGGCGGCACCCAGTCCGATCGCAGCCGCAATCGGCGGTGTACCGGCCTCGAATTTATGCGGAATCGTGTTGTAGGTGGTCTTTTCAAAGGTGACCGACAAAATCATGTCGCCGCCGCCCTTGAAGGGCTGCATCCGCTCTAATAACGCAGCCTTGCCGTAGAGAACGCCGATGCCGGTCGGGCCGCACAGCTTGTGACCCGAAAACGCGTAAAAGTCGCAGTCCAGATCCTGCACATCAACCTGCATGTGCGGTGCGGCCTGCGCCCCATCGACCAGCACCGGCACCGGCACGCCGCGAGCATGGGCCAAGGCGATCATCTGCTTGATCGGGTTGATCGTGCCCAGTGCGTTCGAGACGTGCATCACGCCAACAAATTTGGTGCGCTCGTTAAATAGCTTTTCGTATTCGTCTATGAGTAGCTCGCCAGCGTCGTTAATCGGTACCACACGAATCGTCGCGCCTTTTTCCTCCGCCAGCATCTGCCACGGGACAATGTTTGAATGGTGCTCGAGCGTGGTCAGGATAATTTCGTCGCCGGGCCCAATGAACTTGCGGCCGTAGCCGTGCATCACCAGATTGATGGCTTCGGTGGTGCCGCTGGTGAAGATCACTTCGCGTTCTTCACGCGCATGGATGAAATGCTGCAACTTGCGCCGTGCTTCCTCGTATTCGTTGGTCGCGATCTCTGACAGGGTATGCACTGCACGATTGATATTGGCGTGCTGCGTGGTCTGATAACGCACCATGCGATCAATCACCTGCTGCGGCATCTGGCTCGACGCCGCGTTGTCGAGGTAGACCAGCGGCTTGCCGTTGACCTGCAGCTTGAGGATCGGAAAATCGGCACGAATCCGCTCTACGTCGAGGCATGGCGCCGTTGGTACTTTGCGTGCAGTCTGAAGGGCGTTCATGGCATGCTTCCAGTTTGTTCGAGCACCGCCTGCTCGAGTTGCCGCTTGAGTGATGCGATAGGGATGCGGTCGATGATCTCGGCGCCAAACGCATAGGTCAGCAGGTTACGGGCAGCGACCTCGGTCAGCCCGCGGCTTTGCAGATAAAACACCTCCTCGCTGTCGAGCTGGCCAACGGTCGCACCATGCGTGCACTTGACGTCAGAAGCAAAAATCTCCAGCTGCGGCTTGGTATCGATGTGCGCCTTCGCGGTCAACAGTAGATTGCGATTTGACTGCTGGGCGTCGGTACGCTGCGCGCCTTCGCGCACCATAACCTTGCCGTTGAAGACCGCATGGGCACTGCCGCCGATGATGCATTTGTGCAGTTGGCGGCTGCTGCCGTGGGCATGGGCATGGTCCATGCAGCTATGGGTGTCGGCCAGTTGCCTGCCGGAGATCAGCGTCAATCCGTCAAGCGCACAGGTGGCGCCCTCTGCCGTTTGCAGCACGTTCAGGTTGTAGCGTGAAATGCGCGCGCCCAGCGCGACGCTCACCGACTGGTAATTGCTGGCGCGCCCGAGCGACACCGAACAGTTTGCAATATGAAACGCTTGACTGCCTTCGCGCTGAACCCGGATGTGCGTCACATGCGCATTGTCTTTCAGTACGACTTCGGTGACAGCATTGGTGAAGTGGGCATCTTCTTGCCAACGCGGCTGGTACAACACAACGTAATCCTCGATCACTGTTACGGCGCTGCCCGCCTCGGCAAGCACCAGGCAACGCGGCGTGCTCACAACATCTTTTTGGGTCGCAATAAACAGCAAATGGACTGGGGCTGCCACCGATACGTCACGCGGGACGATGACCACTGCGGCATCGTGCAGAAATGCGGTATTTTGCGCGGCGAATGCATCCTTGCTAAATGGTGCATGCTGGCCGAGATGCGGCTTGATTACCGCCGCGTGCGTTGCCATCGCTGCCGTCAGGTTGGACACCACCACGCTGCTGTCGGTACTCGCACTGGACAACTGCGGCGCATAGATACCATCAACAAACACCAGTCGGGTGTTCGCTTCTTCAATAAAAAAGTGAGCAACATCTGCCGCCTCCAGACAAGTGGCACTGAGCGCTGACGCAAACGAGGTCTTGCTGAGTAGAGAAATATCGGTAAAGCGCCACTCCTCGTCTCGCGTGGTTGGAAGTTTCAACACGCCCACGCGCTCGACCGCCTCCGCACGCAGCGCCTTGAGCCACGCCGAGGGACTCGCCGCCTGCTGCGGCTGTCCTGCCAAAAGGCTTTCCAGATAAGGCCCGGCAATCGCCGGAGTCGGTGTGGTGGCTGCACTCATGCGGGCACACTCGCTTCAGCCTTGTGCTCGGCGCTAACCCACTCGTAGCCGCGCGTCTCAAGCTCCAGTGCCAGCGCCTTGCCGCCGGTCTTGATGATGCGTCCGCCTTCCATCACGTGCACGTAGTCGGGCACGATATAGTTCAGCAGACGCTGATAGTGCGTCACCATCACAATCGCATTGTCCTTGGTGGAAAGCTGGTTGACGCCTTGGGCGACAATTCTGAGAGCGTCGATGTCCAGGCCGGAATCGGTCTCATCTAGGACCGCCACGCGCGGCTCTAACAACGCCATCTGCAGTATTTCGTTGCGCTTCTTTTCGCCACCGGAGAAACCTGCGTTGACGCTGCGGTCAAGGAAATCGGGACTCATTTCCAGCAGCTTCATCTTTTCGCGCACGAAGTCGTCAAACTCAAGCGGGTCGAGCTCGTCCTTGCCGCGCTGTTTGTGGATTGTGTTGTAAGTCAGGCGCAGAAACTGGCCGTTACCGACGCCGGGCACCTCGATCGGGTACTGAAAGGCCAGAAAAAATCCGGCTTGCGCGCGCTCTTCGGGTTTCAGCTCAAACAGGTTCTTGCCTTCGAACAGCACGGTGCCGCCCGTCACTTCATAGGCAGGGTGGCCCGCGAGTACCTTGGCGAAGGTGCTCTTGCCGGAACCGTTTTGGCCCATGATGGCGTGGATCTCGCCGCTCTTCACCGTGAAGTCAAGATCCTTCAGAATTTCGATGCCATTCACGGTTGCGCATAGTCCACGCACTTCGAGCAAAATCTTGCTGTCTGGGTAAATCATCCGACACTTCCTTCAAGTTTGAAACTGAGGAGATTGGTCGCCTCGACCGCAAACTCCAGTGGTAATTGTTGAAATACGTCTTTACAGAAGCCATTGATGATCATCGAGACCGCTCCCTCGGCATCGACACCGCGCTGGGCAAAGTAAAACATCTGGTCTTCACCGATCTTCGAGGTTGACGCCTCGTGCTCAACCTGGGCGCTGTTGTTAAGCACCTGGATATAGGGGAAGGTGTTGGCGCCGCATTCCTCGCCAATCAGCATCGAGTCGCATTGCGAATAATTGCGTGCACCGGTCGCACTGGCCGCAACCTTGACCAGCCCACGGTAGCTGTTGTTCGACTTGCCTGCGGAAATGCCTTTGCTGACAATCGTGCTGCGCGTATTTTTGCCAATGTGGATCATCTTGGTGCCGGTGTCGGCTTGCTGATAGTTATTGGTCACCGCGACCGAATAGAACTCACCAATCGAGTTGTCGCCCAGCAAAACCACCGAGGGATACTTCCAGGTAATCGCCGCACCGGTCTCGACCTGGGTCCACGAAATACGCGAGTTGACACCTTTCGCAAGGCCTCGTTTGGTCACGAAGTTGTAAATGCCACCGACGCCGTTTTCGTCACCCGCATACCAGTTCTGCACCGTTGAATACTTGATGTCGGCGTCGTCGAGGGCGACCAGTTCGACCACCGCCGCATGGAGCTGATTGGTGCTGAACGCTGGGGCAGTACAACCCTCCAGGTAGGACACGGATGCCCCCTCCTCGGCAATGATCAGCGTGCGCTCGAATTGCCCTGACTCCTCGGTGTTGATGCGGAAGTAGGTCGACAAATCCATAGGGCACTTGACGCCCTTGGGAATAAAACAAAACGAGCCATCGGTGAATACCGCCGAGTTGAGCGCGGCGTAAAAGTTATCGCCGCTGGGAACCACGCTACCGAGATACTTCTTGACCAGCTCGGGATGCTCCAGCACCGCTTCCGACATCGAGCAAAAAATGACGCCGACCTCGGCCAGCTTGTGTTTGTAGGTGGTGGCTACCGAGACACTGTCAAAAATCACATCGACCGCAACGCCCGCCAGCGCCATGCGCTCATGCAGGGGCACGCCAAGCTTCTCGAAGGTACGCAGCAACTCGGGATCGACCTCGTCCAAACTGTTTAACTTCGCTTTGATCTTGGGCGCGGCGTAATAGCTAATCGCCTGGTAATCGATCTTCGGATAGTGACAATTTTGCCACTCAGGCTCAGTCATCTTGAGCCATGCCTGGTACGACTTGAGGCGAAATTCGAGCAGCCACTCGGGCTCATTTTTCTTGCTCGAAATCAGGCGAATCATGTTTTCATTCAGGCCCTTCGGCGCGACATCCGACTCGATTTCGGTGACGAAACCATGCTTGTAGGGTTGATTGACCAGGTTTTGCAATACCGCACTCATGTTTACCTCGATAGTATTAACTCTCACCCATGCGGCATTCCTGCCCGCCCCCAGCGGTCACTTTGCGACTACTGGGGCGAAGTGTTGGTTAAATACCTTTCAGATTGAAGCTCTCACCACAGCCGCACTCACTCGCGGCGTTGGGATTATTGAACTTGAAACTCTCATTGAATCCTTCCTTGACGAAATCAACGTCTGAGCCGTCAAGAAATGGCAGGCTGACAGCATCCACCACCAGCATCGCGTCATGCGACTCGAACACATGGTCTCCAGCCCGAACTTCGTCGGCGTAGTCGAATGTGTATGCAAGGCCGGAACAGCCGACTTTTTTCACACCCAAGCGCAGACCCAAGCCCTTGCCGTTCTTCGCCAGTTGCGCCTGGATTTGTTTCGCTGCTTTTTCCGTCAAAGTGATTGCCATTGGTTCCTCCTACTTATTGCGGCGCGGCGGAGCGTGCGACACCACCGCGCGCGGATCCTAGCGGGTGATGGCGTCATCAACGCACTCGCCGATTGCCCAGCGGGGCTATAAGATACTTTGCAAAGTAGATTGTATCTTAAGTCTTTTCGAAAGTAATTACTTTACAATCTAAAATAATCCCTAGACCAAAGCCCATAAATTGTCAATAATGTGTTTTCAAAATGAGTGAAAAGAGAAGCGACTATGCAAGCTGCCAGCGTGAGCGCGTCAGAGCCCGGTTCCGGTCGCGATCGCATCCTATTCCTGCTCAAGAGGGACGGGGCTCAGTCGACCGCTGCACTAGCGCAACAGTTGGCCGTCACGGCTATGGCCGTGCGCCAGCACCTTTCCGTCCTGAACGCAGAGGGTTTGGTCGAGTTCAGCGACGAGCAGCGCAAACTGGGACGACCTGCACGTATTTGGCAGCTGACAGCCGAGGCCCATGGGCGATTCCCGGATCGCCACGCCCAGCTCGCGGTTGGCATGCTGCAGGTGGTTCAGAGCGTCTTCGGCGAAGAAGGCCTGGAACAACTCACCGACGAATGGACGCGCCAACAGGTGGTCGCCTATCGCGCACAGATGCCCAGCCCGGATCTGCCACTAGCCCAGCGCGTCGCCGCACTGGTCAGGATCCGCCGTGAGGAAGGCTTTATGGCCGAGTGCAGCCCGGCCCGGAATGGGGCGATCGAACTCGTCGAGAATCACTGTGCGATCGCCAAAGCAGCGCACCTTTGCGCCAAGCTCTGCGGCGGCGAACTGACGCTGTTCCGTGCGGTTCTCGGCGTAGGTGTCACGGTTGAGCGCGTCGAGCACTTCCTCGCTGGCGATCGCCGCTGCACTTACCGCATCCTGGCGGAGTCTGGCGTGCCCTTGCCGAGCTCCGGCCAGTAGTTGTAGTGACTCGCGTTTGAAAACCCACTGACTTGCAATCGCCAGCCTCTTGGGGTTGACGGGTCAATACATATCAGCTGCCAATGGATTCGCGATAATAGCGGCCAATTGGCGGCCTTTTGCAAGGTATTTGTCGCCTCAGCCGTGTTTTTTATGCCGCCATTTTCAGTGCCGGTTGCTCCCTCTCTGGGTTGAGCGTGACGGCCCCGATGGGCTGCCAATTTCGCGTGGCGCCCGACCAGCGATGCGGGTGTTGATTGCGGGCTTGCTGGTACAGCGCATGACGCTTGGCCAGTACCTCTTGATCCTCACCGCGATGACGCTGCGCAGGGGTTACGAAGCGGATCCGGCTGTGGCGGTGTTCGTGATTGTACCAGCGGATAAAATCGCGCACCCAGCAGCGAGCAGCGTCCAAATCTGCAAAGCCGTCCTTGGGCCATTGCGGGCAGTATTTCAGGGTTCTAAACAGCGATTCTGAATACGGATTGTCGTTGCTTACCCGTGGCCGTCCGCGCGACGGGGTGATGCCTAAATCGTACAATTTGCTCAACAACGTCGACGATTTCATCGGCGCGCCGTTGTCCGAGTGAAGCACCAAAGGCTTCCCGACGCAGCGTTCGTTCAGCACGGTGCGCTCCATCAGGGCGGACGCGTGCGCGCCACTTTCTTCTTCGTAAACCTCCCAGCCCACGCCCTTGCGGCTGTAAATATCCTCGACCAAATACAGGTAGTAGTACTTGCCGCACACCGGCGATGGTAGGTAGGTGATGTCCCACGACCAGACCTGATTGGCCGTCGTTGCGCGGTGCGTGGTCGGTGCGGCGTGCTTCTGTGACGCATGGCTGCGGCCGCGTTTGTGCTGCTGACCGGCCGCTTTCAGGACGCGGTAAAAGGTCGCCTCCGAGGCCAGGTAACGGCCCTGATCGGCCAGCCTAGGCACGATCTGGCTGGGTGGCAAGCTGGCGAATGGCGCGCTGTTGCAGACCGCCAAGATCGCGCCGCGCCTTGCTCACTCAGGGCGTTCGGCGGCTGTGTCCGTAGCGTGGTGGTGCGCACATCGGCCTGCATAACAGGTGTCAGCGCCCAGCGTTGCAGGCTGCGCAGCGACAGCCCGATCTCTTCGCTGGCAATCGCCTTGTGCGCACCAGAAGCGACGGCATGGTTAAAGCGTTCAACGAGTTGTTGCCGTTCTGGCAGCGAGGTCAAACGTCCTCGCTGTCGCTTCCCCAGAAGGTATTCATCTTTTTTCGCAGCACCAAGATCGCGGCGGTTTCTGCCAGTGCCTTATCTTTACGACGCAGTTCGCGCTCCAGCTCGGCGATGCGTTTCTTGTCGGCACGCGCCTGATCACGCTCAGCCTTGAGCTGTGCTTTGGCGGACATCTGGCCGGTGATGCAGGCTTGGCGCCAGGCGCTGATTTACTCGGGGTACAAACCCTTGCTGCGACAGTATTCGCTGAGCTCAATCTCGCTCAACGTAGCGGCATGCAATACCGCCGCAAACTTGGCTTCGGCTGGCCAGTCATCGGCGTTGTTTTTATCTCCGGGCACCACTGCGCTTCCAGCTTTGAGTTTGGCGCGCCAAGCATATAGGGTGGCTGGCGCGATGCCTTCTTGACGAGACAACTCGGCCACAGACATGTTTTGCGGCGGCAGTAATTTGTTGATAAGGGCAGCTTTACGCTCAGGTGAATAACTCGACATTGCAGCTCTCTTTGACGCCCCCGATCTATCGTTTTGATAAATCAGCTCAGGCGACAACTAGCCTGACACCGGGGGTTGGCAGCAACTTCGACGAAGTTCTGTTCAAAGAAGCCTGATTGCAAGACGCTACAGCGACGGCCATGAAGCGAGTCATTGCCTGGCAGATCAAGCAGGAAATGAAAGTGCAAAGCTTTCCAATACAGCAATGGCTGTCACGGAGGCCGCATGAAAAGCCATGCCTCTGTTGACGGACTGAACGACGCCGAGCGAACGATGTTGGTTGATGGCCTGCGAGCGCGCCGCAAGAAACGCAAAGCATGGAACGAGGCCTGCGATGCCGCCGACACAGCCAGAAGTCGTCGGCCAGCGCTGCGCCAGTTCGGCATTCACGACATCATCCGGCTCGCCCTGCGGCTT
Source organism: Pseudomonas sp. 10C3 (assembly GCF_036346185.1). NCBI lineage: Bacteria > Pseudomonadati > Pseudomonadota > Gammaproteobacteria > Pseudomonadales > Pseudomonadaceae > Pseudomonas > Pseudomonas sp. 10C3. The sequence continues at coordinate 177,165 of NZ_JASJVE010000013.1, forward strand.
GGCAGTAGTGTCGCACACAGGCTCGACGACCAGGCGCCAGAGGCTTAACCCAGCTTTCCGTTCCACTGCACCTCAAACCTCAGTTTCAAAAGGGGCTGTTTTGCCCGAACTGAGGCAGCGCAATACGGGATGCAGGCACAATGCGAGGCGCAGTTGATCCAGGCGCGTTGGCCACAGGGTTTCCGCTGTCCAAAATGCGCCCACGATAAATCTTCGCAATTCCAACGTGCGGAGCTGCGTTACTGGCAGTGCAGTCCCTGTAGTCATCAAACCAGCCTGCGCGCAGGGACACTGATGGAGCACAGTCGCTTATGCAACCCATCAAGTTGCCTGAGGCGTTCGGTACTCAGCGAGCTGACTGGATAACACCGCCTTGTCTTGCAAGAGAAGCTGCTTTTCTGTGGTCAGTTCGGTTAGTTGGGTTTCAGTGTGGGTTAAGCGCTCCGCCAGCAGGCTTCGCTCTCGCTTAGTCACGGCCAAGTTCGTCTGTACCTCAACCAAGTGCTGCTCGCCATGGACATAGTGCTGTTCCAGCGCCTGATGCATTTGTTTCAACTCGGTGAATTGACGTATGACGTGCTCATGCTCAATCTGGCTCTGCGCGAGCGTCGCTTGCGTCGTTAGCAGGGTTCTCTATAGGTGATCGTGGTCCTGCGCCAAGCGTTGTTCCTGCGCCTGTAGTTCGCCCAGTCGGGTTTGCTGAGCGAGCAGACGCTGCCGAAGCTCTGTCAGCTCCTGTTCCTGTCGACTATGGCGTTGTTCCGCGGCCCGGCGTTCGTCGGCGCGCTGTTGCGCGACTGATGCTTGGAAATGCTCAAACTGTACCCGCACTTGTTGAAGTTGTTGAGTCAGTGCGGCGACCTCGGAAACGCGGTCGACCAGGCGCTGTTCGAGCCCAACCTTTTCACTGCCCAGGCTGGCCAGGGCGATCTCCTGACGCTGCACAGTTTCCTCCAATCCCTGGGTCCGCTCGTTGGCTGCTGTGAGCGATCCGATCAGCTTTTCTTGGGTACTGGCTAAGGCGTTCCGCTCCGCAAAACTCAGCTGCAACTGCTCCTGCAAGGCAGTGGTGGCTATCTGATGCAGCTGCACAGTCTGCTCGACTTGCAGAGCTGCATCCGCCTGCACTTTTTCGTAGACACCTTTCAACCCCAGCACCAGTTCGGCCGGAAGGCCGAGCTCGGCCTGGGCCAGCGTGCTGGGGTGCACGGCTTTCCGGCGTTTTAACAAGGGGGCAATCGTGCTTTTGCTACCGGTCCCGCCCAAAGCCGCGCGGATACCGTCGATCGTCGGATTGTGGCCGTCGGCCACCAGCCGGGCCGCTGCGTTTGCGACATGCACATAGAGGACACTGGAACGGGCCATCACCACCTCGGATTTTTTCGTACCGTATTATGGACAACGTAATACATCAATTTAAGTACAGAATAGTTAAGTCCGTTGAGACTGCCCGCTAACCCACGATAAGGTCAGTTATCGTGAGTTAGGCGCTCACGATCGGCATTCGCTTCTATAATCTGCGGTACACAGGGCCTAAACAGGCGTTTCGTGATGACAGCCCGCAATAACCACGAAAGCTTCCCTTCGGTACTGCCCGAAGAAGCGGCGGTGCCGGCGCGTACCGCCGGTACGCTCGCCACGCCTGAGCAATGGGCGGAGCAACACCAACGTTTTCTCGCGGCCGCTACCTCCGACAACACCCGTCGCACCTACCGCTCGGCCATCCGCCACTTTCAGGCCTGTGGCGGCGTCCTGCCGTGCGATGAAGCTGCGCTGATTCGCTACCTGCTGTCCTTCGCGCAAGTGCTGAACCCGCGGACCCTGGCGCTGCGCCTGACCGCGCTGGCGCAATGGCACCGCTATCAGGGCTTTCCCGACCCGGCCGCCAGCGCCACCGTGCGCAAGACCTTGCGCGGGATCGAGCGGGTGCATGGGCGCCCTCGACACAGAGCCAAGGCCCTGCTTCTGGGAGATCTCGAACTCATCGTGGCGCACCTGAACACGCTCGAAGGGCTGGCGGCGCTGCGCGACAGCGCGCTGTTACAGGTGGGGTACTTCGGCGCGTTCCGCCGCAGTGAGCTGGTCACGCTGGGGATTCAATACTTGCAGTGGGAACGGGAAGACCTACGGATCACGCTGCCGCGTTCCAAAACTGATCAAGAGGGTGAGGGGCTGGAGCGAGCGATCCCGTATGGCGACAGCCTCTGCTGCCCAACGAAAGCATTAAGACACTGGTTGGATGCGGCTCAAATTGAGCAAGGCCCGTTGTTTCGGCGCATTAGCCGTTGGGGCGTCGTCGGCAATGTTGCGCTGCACGAGGGGAGCGTCAATACCATCCTGGCAGCGCGTGCCGAAGCAGCGGGACTGTTGTATGTGCCAGAGATGAGCAGCCACAGCCTGCGCCGAGGGTTGGCCACCAGTGCTTACCGTGCCGGGGCGGACTTTCTGGAGATCAAGCGCCAGGGTGGCTGGCGGCACGATGGCACCGTACACGGCTATATCGAGGAGGCTAAAGCCTTCGAGGAAAATGCCGCCGGCTCGCTCTTACAACGTAAACCATTAGTCTAGATCTTCGATCTTGAGGGTACCGGTTAAGTACCTAAACAAAATTGATCCTATATCTCTCCCCATAGCCTGACAGCACGTTGAGCACATGATCGGTGAGTGACTGGAAGCTCTGATAGGCCGTGACAGGCAACCACTCATACTTGATTTTCTTCCAGAGCATTTCGATCAGGTTGAGCTCGGGTGAGTACGGGGGCAGGAAGATTACATAAAGCCGTTGTGCCCGCCATTCCAGCTCCTTGCTCTTAAACAAGGCAGAGCGATGAATGCTGGCATTATCGAGCACGACGATGGCAAAGGTCTGCGGCGATTTCTGCCCCAGCAAACGATCAAAGGCTTCAATGACCACCGGCGTGGTCACCGTGTCGGTGGTGGTGTGATACACCAGTTTTCCCCGGCGACTGAGAAAACCTAGCACGTTGAGGCGTCGGCTGTGCGAGAAGGCTGGCAGCTCCAGCGGCTGACCCACGGGGCTCCAGGCATAAGGCAGGGAGGAGACTTGCGAAAAGCCGGACTCATCGAAGTAATACAGCTCGGCTTCTTCGTGGTCTTCCCATTTCCAGAGCTCTTGCAGCAGGTTCTGGGTGTTGCGAAAGTCGGTTTCATCACGCCGCTCTTTCAAGGAGCGGCGAGCCCGCTTGAAGCTATACCCCAGCTTTTTTTAAAGCCCGCTTGATGGTCATCGTGCAGGAGGTTTTACCCGTTTCTTGTTGCAAGCGTGCCTGAACAGCCTTGATCTGATGAGGCTCCTCTGACACCAGGGCCTTGAGTCTATCCCGGTCCTGTTCGTCGTAGATCATGGGGCGACCGGTGCGTGGTTTGTCATCGAGGCCTTGCAAACCCTCGGTTTCCAAGCATCAAGCCAAATCGATACCGTTGGGCGAGTGACATCGAGAATGCCGCTGATCTGGCTGAGGGTATAGCCCTTGTGACTGAGCAAAATGGCATGAGCCCGACGGCGCAAAATGGGCTTCTCGCTTTGCCTGTAAGCCGTGTTCAAGGCTTGGAGGTCGGTATCGCAAAGAGGTGGTATAGATTTCATGAACAGAATTCTAAAGAACTCTGAAGCGGGGTGTCCATCGCGAGCGGAAAATTTTTGTTCTGGCACTTAAGACGTTCGGTTAGGCAGTCGAATATTGGCTTTCTAAGGCACTAATTCCAAGGTGACATGACGCGAAACGCGGTTTACACATACCGGCAAAACCTTGGACATGAACCCATGTTAACTGTGGTGTTGGTAAACCAGCTGCAAGCCTATGCAGGCTACGTCGGGGAGTACCATCCGGAAAATCTTATGCATTAGCGATGGACCTCAAAAAGGGCCTATAACCATTGCAGAAAGAACCGAATTTTGTGTTTTTTTGTGTGAAATGACGATCCTGCGTAATTGCATGGACTTGACCACCCATTTGCATGGCCACTGACCAGTCAATTGCATTCGTGCTGACCAACCGTTTGCATTCGACTTGACCAGCACACGCGGTAGTGACGACCGCCAGAGAACGGCTAGAAGGGACTATCACTGGGTCTAGACATCAGGACCAGCTCAGCCAGCTCGGTAGGCATCGAGCATGTCGGCCATGTCGTCAGCAAGCGCTGCTATCTGATCAGTGGGCACATTGCGCTCGGCAAACGCCCGCAATCCGATGATCTGCGTTTGGAGCAAGCGGGCCAGCCGCGGGCACTCAACATCAGCACGCAACTCCCCCATTGCCTTGGCCTGCTCGAGCACCTCACAAAGTCCCTGTTCGATGGTTGCAAGCATTGCCTCGACCTGAGTCCGTAATGCGGCGTCCTCGGCATTAACCTCAAGCAAGGTCTTAATCAGCATGCAAGCCTGCGCAGGCGCTTGCGCGTCGCCGCTACAGGGCCGGGCGAATGAGCGCAGATAGCGCTTTAACCCGCTTACAACGTCCGGAGATCCTTCGATTATCTGACGAAAGTCATCACCGGCACGGGCGGCGTAAGCCTCAAGCGCTTCGGCAAATAGACCACTTTTGCTACCAAAGGTGGCATAGAGGCTGCCGGGGCGCATGTCCAAAGCCGCCTCAATATGCTTCAGCGAAGAAGCGTAATAACCTCTTGACCAGAACAGTTCAACCGCTCTATCTAGGGCGACTTGGCGATCAAAGCGAGCAGTGCGGGACATCGTTGTCTCTCGGATAAAAGGCCTCAGTGTAACCGGCTGGACTGAATCTGAGTGATCGCTCAATATTAGTTTGACTGCACCCCAGGCTGCAATTAGGATTGATCTCATATTTGAACGATCACTCAAAAAAGATGCCTCTCAATGAGCACTTTTACTCTGCACGACCAGAACAGCGCACCTGACGCAGCCAAGTTCCCTGTTGGAGAAGTCTCAGAAAGGCTTTGGCATGATTCCAGGCTTGCATGCAGTGATGGTCGAAGCCCCCGGTTTGCTTGAGGGCACACCAAGTGCTGCATGCCCAGTTTCTTAACAGCAGCTTTAACGCCGATGAAAAAACCGTGGTGTGGCAAATGATCAACGTTGCAACACGTTCGACCTGCATCAGCTTCTGCATTGGGCCGATCAGCAAGGGCGCATGCACGACTTGAAACAGGCCCTCTTTGCGGCTGACTTCACCAGTTGCCGGAACCTGTCTGACCACAGTGTGCTGGCGGATGTGGCCGCAGAAGTCGGATTGGAACGGGCCGAGGCCCTAGCCGTTCTTGAAGATCAGCGCTTTGCCACAGACGTGCGTACTGCCGAAAGCGCCTGGATTAACCAGGGCATTCGGGGTGTGCCAGCGATGATCTTCAACCGTCGCCACCTCGTAACTGGTGCGCAAGGGGTCGAGAATTACACGCGTATCTTGCAACAGTTGGCCGAGACGAATAACTGAGCGGAAAGCTGATAACCCGCCACACCCAGTGTTTGTCCGAAATCCAGCAGCGCCCGAGCATGGGCCTGCCCCTAACATGAAAGAAAGAGGTCTGGATCATGTCTGGCATGAACAATTACGAACCACCCAAAGTCTGGACCTGGAACGCCGAAAATGGCGGGGAATGGGCCAAGACTAACCGCCCCATTGCCGGGCCCACACACGAGGCCACTCTGCCGAGTGGAGAGCATCCTCTACAGCTTTATTCGCTGGGCACGCCCAATGGCCAGAAGGTCACCATCCTGCTTGAGGAACTCTTGGCGCTGGGCGAAGCAGGTGCGGAATATGACGCACACCTGATCCAGATTGGCGAAGGAAACCAGTTCTCGTCGGGCTTCGTCGAAGTTAATCCAAACTCGAAAATCCCGGCGCTTTTCGATACCGAAACCGGCAGTCGTGTTTTTGAAAGCGGCGCGATTCTTCTCTATCTGGCGGAGAAGTTCGGACACTACCTTCCTAAGGAAGCCGCGGCGCGCACTGAGGTCATCAACTGGCTCTTTTGGCTGCAAGGCTCGGCCCCCTATCTGGGCGGCGGGTTCGGGCACTTCTACGCCTACGCGCCGGAGAAATTCGAATACCCAATCAACCGCTTCACGATGGAAGTGAAGCGCCAGATGGACGTGCTCGACCGCGAGTTGGCCGAGCACCGCTATCTGGGCGGAAACGAATACTCCATCGCCGACATCGCCACCTGGCCCTGGTTCGGCAACCTGGTGCTGGGCAAGGCCTATGGCGCGGGCGAGTTTCTGCAGGTCGAAAGCTACAAGAACCTGCGGCGCTGGGCCGAAGAGATTCTTGAGCGGCCCGCCGTTCAGCGTGGCCGCAAGGTAAACCGCACCTGGGGCGAGCCGTCAGAGCAACTGCACGAACGACATGACGCCTCGGATTTCGATCTGAAAACTCAAGACCAACTGGCCCCTGAAGGCGCCGCTTGAGAAGCTTATCCAAAAAGGAAGACATCATGCTGAAGTTCTACTACCACCCGACCCCGAACCCGATGAAGGTTGCCCTATTCCTCGCAGAAGCCGAGCTGCCGTTTGAGCTGGTGCCCGTGGACACTGCCAAGGGCGAGCAGCACGAGCTGGCGTTCCGAGCCTTGAACCCCAACGGTAAGGTTCCGGCTATCAACGATGACGGCACCGTTGTATTCGACAGTAATGCCATCCTGCTCTACCTCGCTGAAAAGACTGAGAAGTTCCTCGGGAACACTGAGGATCGCGGCGAATTGCTGTCATGGCTGATGTTCGTCGCTTCGGGCCTGGGGCCTTTCTCCGGCCAATCGGTGCATTTCCAACGTGCGGCTCCGGAAAAGATTCCCTATGCGCAAAACCGCTATCTGCGAGAGGCCGAGCGCCATTACGACGTGCTCAATACGCGCCTCAAGGGGCGTGAGTTCATCGTGAGCGACAGTTTCACTATTGTAGACATCGCCACATGGGCCTGGGTCGACCGCGCAGACCTTGTCCTAGGCATGGGACGGATAAGAGAGTTCTCGGAAGTGGATCGTTGGTTCCAGGCGGTGAACGCCCGTCCAGCGGTTGCCCACGCACGCATGATTGGCAAGGATGTCGAATTCAAGGCACAAGGCGACGAGGCCTCGCGCCGCGCGCTATACCCGAGCAACTACGCCGCGACGACATCGCTGCTGGCCTCTAAGCTCTAGGCTATGACAGCGACACAGTGAGGCCAGCGGCGTGCTGATGTATGCGGGTCTCACCGAGAACTATCGTATGCGCCCTGAGCCGGAAGACTTTTTGCGGGTATTTGCCCAGGCCGGTATCTAGCACGTTAGGGCGCCTCCAACGAAAACAGCGTGTGCGCAGAAGCGTGCAGCATCACGAAAAAGAGGTTCTTCATGGCAGAGCACAGGTTCGCCCCGATCATCGTTTTCGACGTGAATGAAACCCTGCTCGATATCACCACGCTCGGACCGCTGTTCGAGCGTGTATTTGGTGATCGAGCCGTTTTGCGCGAGTGGTTCGCGCAGCTGATTCTCTACTCGCAAACCATGACCCTGTGCGGGCGCTACAGCCCATTTGGCGAGCTGGCCGTAGGCACCCTGCGCATGCTCGCATCTATCCATGACACCACGCTCGACGCTAGCGACATGGATGAACTGCAGGCACGGATGAGCACTATGCCCGCGCACCCGGATGTACTGCCGGCGCTCAACAGCTTGCGTAATGCAGGCTTTCGGCTGGTGACTCTGAGCAACTCGGCGAGCGGTTCATCACCTTCGGCACTTGAGCGTGCCGGGTTGTCTGAGTTCTTTGAGCGCAGCTTCAGTGTCGAGGCTGTGGGCAAATTCAAGCCCGCCCCGGAAACCTATCAACTGGTTGCCCGGGAGTTGAATGTCGAGATGGCGGACTTGCTCCTGGTCGCTTGTCATCTTTGGGATACGGCTGGGGCGCAAGCTGCGGGTTGCCATGGCGCACTACTGACCCGACCGCACAACGCACTGCTACCGGCATTCGAGATGCCCGTGCCAGATCTGGTCGCCGCAGAGTTAGGCGACCTGACCAAGCAGATCATTCGGCGCTGGGGGCACCTTGAACGCGTGTCCTGCTGAGTAATGTCCACAACCCTCATATCGGGGCTTTGTGTACACTCTTGATGGCCAAGGCGAAGCTAAAGGCCAAGACCGAGCACCCGCTGCGGGTGATCAATTGTCAGTTTGCTTACAGCGCGGTCCTCTTCTGGGGCCTGGCGAAGAACACCTCGCTACTACTCAGCCTGTTCGCGCTGTCGTACCTGTGGGTAGCGCGCGCAGACATTCGCTGAGCAATGCGGGAGAGGTGCGCCAGTGATACCTGCCTGTTGCCATAGGCTGCTTCGGGTCCAGGCTGTGTGAAAACGCACTGAATACGTCGAGAGCTGAGAATTTTGTGCGTTACCTACGAAACCAGCAGGCGAAAGCGTGAATTGCCCTAGTCAGCTACATAGGCGTTCGTAATGCTGTTTGGGCCGCGTCAGCGGCACAAACAGCCACTCACGGACGATCAAGCAGTTGGTTTCACGCCCTGATCGCTTCAAGCAGTCCTGCGATGCCGAAGATGTTCATCATTCGTTTGAGGTTGTAGGCGAGCACATGAAGGCTCATCTCAGTGCTCACCCTGGGCAGGGTTTTGGTCAGGAAGTGGGTACTTCCCATCCAGTACTTGAGCGTTCCAAAAGGATGTTCAACGGTCTGTCGACGAACCCTCATCATCGCTGGATCATGTTCTAGCCGAACCTGCATCGCGTCGACTACAGCCTCATGTTCCCAGCGCTTCACTCGGCGCTCCTTACCCGTAGGACATTGCTTTTGCATTGAGCAGGACTGGCAGCCCGAGAAGTAGTAACAATGCAATAACATGCCGTCTTCCATCGACGAATGCCGCTTGGTTAGTAACTGCCCCGCAGGGCATTGATACTCGTCCGACGCAATAAGATATATGAAATCCTGTTTGCCGAATCTGCCTTCGGCTTTGCTGCCTGATGTGAGGGGTTTCGGTACGAAGGCAGTGATGCCGGCTTGCTCGCAAGCAAGGATTTCCAGACCTTTGTAATAGCCTCGGTCGGCCACCACCGTTAGCGATTCGGCCTCGATTTCTTCACGCGCCTGGTTCGCCATGTTGCTCAGTTGCCCACGATCATTACCAACGTTGGTCACCTCATGGGCAACGATCAGATGGTGTTTGTCGTCGACAGCTGTTTGTACGTTGTAGCCAACCGTTCCGGTGCCTCGGCCGCTCGTGGCCATTGAGCGTGCATCTGGGTCTGTGAGGGAGATCTGCTGGTCTAGACTTTCATGGAGTTGCGCCTCGATTTCCTTGAGTTTCTGCATCTGCTTTTTCAGTGTTTCTATCTTTTCTTTAAGCCGCTCTGCTTTGGCCTCGGCCACTTCGGGCGTTGCCCGATCCGCCGAATCCATCGCCGCTAGATATCGATCAATGCTCTGCTCGATCTGCTGCATACGTGCCTTCACCTTGCCCTGAGTGAAGTTGCGGTCGCGATTATTGACGGCTTTGAATTTGCTACCGTCGATGGCGATGATCGACTGAGAGAAGAGATTGAGGTTGCGGCAAAGAACTACGAACTGGCGGCATACGCTGCGAATGGCTTTGCCGTTGTCTTTGCGAAAGTCGGCAATGGTTTTAAAGTCCGGAGCCAAACGCCCCGTTAGCCACATCAACTCAACGTTGCGCTCGGCCTCACGCTCAAGCCGGCGGCTGGACTGAATCCGATTGAGGTAGCCGTAGATATAGAACTTAAGCAACACCGCTGGGTGGTAGGCCGGACGACCCGTTGCAACAGGAGCGACACCCTCAAAACCAAGTGCGCCCAGGTCGAGTTCATCGACGAAAACATCGACCACGCGCACTGGATTTTCTTCGGCTACGTAATCGTCCAGACACTCCGGCAGCAGCGTCACCTGCGTCCGAGTCTCACCCTCAATGAATCGCTTCATGATCGCCCCCGATACGATCTAGATGACCAGAAGGTTAGACAATCACTGGCGTTTTCACACAGCCTGGGTCGGTTGCAGTCCTTCAGTGCTTGGCTGACGTACTCACCCTGAGTGGCACCCGCTGACACCCATCAACTGCAAACAGCTGGTCAGCGCGAATGCAAATGACTGGTCAGTGGCGATGCAATTAGGTGGTCAAGTGAGATGCAATTACGCAGATCCATAAAAAGCTAATTAAATCATGCTGCTATAGGTCTAATGTCCTAATTTTCCCTTATCTCGGCATGACCCCAGATACAGCCCAATGACGTCCCAGAATTTCTCTTGGAAGTTTGGATCTTTGGATCTTTGGACAGTTTGAAGGTGCGTGTCAGGTGCGGCTTTATGTCGTTGGCGGCCCATATGCGCTGGACGCTGGCCGGTGAAATACCGGCGACTCGCGCCATGCTTCGACAGCTCCAGCGAGGTTGACCGATACGCGGTTGAACCACTTGCTCAATGACTCGCTTAAACGCTTCGGCCGGCAAGGATGGCTTGCGACCTCGTCCGGGCAGATCCACCAGACCTTGCAGACGCAGCTCTTGAAAACGCTTGCACCAGCGTGTAACTGAAACAACCGAGAGACCGGTCAACTGGGCAATCTCGTTACGAGAACAACCTTGAGCGGCCAGCAAAATCACTCGCGCCCGACGACCGTCGCGCTGACTGATCGTGGCTGATCTTATGCGCCGACTCAGTTCAATTTGTTGTAACCGCGCCATAAACCCCACATTCAAAGCCACACTCTGATCGCTGACGCTGTGCTCCCGATCTCTCTCTGGAGCCAGCACCGTCATGATGCGACCCGACGCCAAAGTTGAAAAAGTGTACCTCTACCCAAAGCCGGTGGACTTTCGAAAGTCAATCGACGGCCTGGCCGCTCTGGTCGAACTGGATATCAAAGTCGCCGTGTTCGACCCTGTACTCTTCGTCTTTCTGAATCGCCCCCGTAATCGAGTGAAAATACTCTACTGGGAGCGCAACGGTTTTTGCCTTTGGCTCAAGCGCCTGGA